>NZ_OY730258.1 GCF_963422545.1 uncultured Flavobacterium sp. | reverse complement strand
CCCATTGCAACAGATACTTTTTTTATGTACCTATCACGGAGTGACAAGCGATATTGTTTCTAATTCGCAAGCAGAGCAAAAAATTCTAATACCGGAAATTCGAACAAAGCTAAAAGAGCTGTATGATGGACCACCGGAAGAATTCGAAGACTTTTTGAAGGAAAATTATTTTGATTTGCATTATCAGCTACATCAGGATGCAGAACCTATTAATTTAGGGTTGGGACATCTTTGGCGTCTGGCTGTAGATCATCCAAAACAACAAGTATTGCCTTGCATTCATAGAGCACCAATAGAAAATGAAGGTGAATATCGGTTGTTGTTAATTTGTTGAGGAAATTGTTGGGACAATGGAGTTGAGGAAAGCTTTTTTAAATCCTTGAAAACTGAATTTTTGATTTTAATGTTCAAGTGTAAAATGTTTATATTGTGTTTGTTAGTGTTTTTTTTAAATTGCTAGTTACTATTCTTTTTTATCCAAATTTTGAACAATTAACCCACCTTCAGAAATGATAAATGTTTGTTCCTCAAAAATTTTTTCCATTAATAGCCACACCTTATCAACAATTGAAAACGTCTTATTCTGATTTTTATCCTGAACTGTTAATAAGCCAGTGTAAGTAATACTTTTTATTTTATGTACGCTATTTTTCAAGTGCAGGTATGACTGTTGGTGCTCATACAATTTAATTACTGTTTCAAAAGGCTTTTGTTTATTTAGATATTCTTTAAATATCATTATTTCATGAAACAGACTGATTTTTATTCCATTTGCCTTTTCGATAAAATTTGATCTTGGTCTTTTTCGTTTAGGTTTATTATGTTATTATCAAAATCCTTTGCAATAATATTTGTTACTTCTGGACGTTTTATGTTTATTTTTATATTTAGTATTAGATCAAAAAAATGTAGTTCTTTATGTAGTTTTTTGTCCTCTTTTCCAGCTTCTCTCAACTGAACAATTAATATGTTATTATGTTTAGCGAACTGTTGTGCATCTGGAGTGTAACCACTTTTTGACACTATAATTCCTCGTTTTATATCGCTATCATTAATAACAGCTAAAAGTTTCATTACTATATCTTTGTTGATTTTTTTATTCCAATATTTGCATTCTATAGCAGTTCTATATGTGCCAGTGTCATCTGTTTCTGAAGTTAAGACATCGATCTGGTGCTTCACTGTTGAATTACCAATGATTATACAGTTACGGCCATATCCTTCAATATTAATATTATAATCTTGTCCTAATGTTTCATAAATATATTTAGTTATTAACTCATATTTTTCCCAGTCAAGTTTGTTCTGATCTTCCATTTGTCTTAGAATTTATGTAAGTTTCAATTATGCCATAAGATCAATCTATTTAAATGCTAATTTACAACAAATAATAGAGGTCATAATGAAGGTATTTTGTACTATTTCAAAAAATGACTAAATCAAGTTTGTAATAACAATTCCACCGCTCAGCGAATATTTCTTTTGGAAAGCTGTATAAATGTCTCCTGACTTCGCACCCACAATCTTGAACATATGAACAAAAATAATTTTGAATTTATGGGAAACCGTAATCTTTGTCTATTTTTTTTGTGTAGTATTGTAATACTTTACGCTAAATTTTGTAGTGTATATATATTCAGGAGGTAGACATGCACTATAAAATAGCGGGTATATACAAGTTTGTGGTAATAATATAGAAAATATGAGCTTAAAAGGACTAATTGAAAATCAAACAATAATTATTGATGACCATAAAAGAGGAAGTCGAGAAATTAAAAACTGGGACGATGAATCAAATGATGTCCATATTGACAAAACGACTAATTTTCCTCTCGATGGGAAACGGCAGAAAGTACGAATTAGAATTCCTATAAATTCTAATAGACCCATAAAAATTGAAAATCAAAAAAAAGATACTCTTACACAAATTCCAAAACAATTAGAAAGAGAAATTAAAAAAGCTTTTGAAAACACTGGAAAGAGAAGAGATTTTATTCTTGAAATAATCAACATATTAAAAGACTTTGAAACTTCGCTTAATAATGAAGATAGGGCAAAACAAATATTAGAAAATTTATCAAATCATTTTGGTCTTAAATGGACTGGGGAAAAAATTGCAACTTATGCCAAAGAAGTTCTAATGGCCTACACCGAAGTATTTGAAGATAAAAAAGGCGTAAATTTTTTTATGAAGATTGATAAAGAGAAAATTGAAATTGGTCAAAATAGTGGTTATGCTGAACAATTTAGAAAAATAAACCGAAAATAATTACTACCACGAATACACGTTTGTGTTTATTGTGAATTTAGTGGAATTACCATTATTTCAACAAGATTTTCGTTAAGTCGAAAATACCCGTTTTCAAAACCCCACAACAGTTACAAGTGCGGGAACGTTAGCAGAAATTGCCTCACAGAAAACCGAAAAATATAAGAAATTAAACCAAATAAAATAGATTTATAAACTCATAACGTTTTAAAAAAATAGAATATGGTGAATTTTTTACAAATAACAGAACATCCTCAGATAAATCATGAATGTTTTTTTGAAGTAATGCGTGACTTTCGAAAAGGCGGATTAACTCCAGTTATATATAAAGATTTTATAGAAATTGTAAAAAATCTTCCGAGCATATATGAACGAAAACGCTCAGATTACGATATTTTCAACAAATTCAATCTGATAAACGTTACAGAGGAAGATAATAGTATTATTATGAAGGAAGTGATCAAGCGCGGTATCGAAAGAAGCAAAATATGCTGGCATCCTAAAGCAAGTAATACAAATTGCAAAGTAGACAAGTCAGGAAGAATAATTGTCAGCGCGGCGCACTCACTTCAGAACAATGGTGTGTTGAGTAAAATTGTTGAAAATGGGCATGTAATGAGTTATACTTTTGATAAAGGTGATTTCGAGGGTAAAGAGCTTGGTAAGAATCATGCGTCTATTTTTTGGGGCTTTTGTAATACACATGACGCCATTTTCAGTCCTATTGAAGTGACTGAATATATAAAAACGGAAGAACAAAATTTTTTATATGCGTATCGAGGTTTTGTAGTTTCCTCACATAAAAAATTAGAAGTATCCAGCTGGATGAATTATGGAGAACAATCAGATAACGATATAAAGGAAAACAAAAAGATTTTTGACGATGCTATTTTGGCCAACGATTTTTCAGTAATCGAAACTGAGATTTTTGAATTACCATTGTTTTATCCAATTGCTGCATCTTCTTCTTTTTATCTTGATTTTGATTTTGAAGGTAATGAAATAGCGCATTCCGAGGAAAGAATGGAAGATGTTTTTATAACGTTATTTCCAAGTGGAGTTAATAAAACTTATTTTTTACTTAGCTATTTTAAACAAGATAGTCATCTATATAAAAATTTAGGCGATCAATTACGAAAGAGAGATAATTTGAAATCTGATATTTCAATGCTAATAGCTGCACATGTAGAAAATGTCTATTTTAATCCTGTATATTACAAAATTTTTATTGAAAAACATGAAGATGATTTAATGAAAATAATGCATGAAGCGCAAATGGATTATGCAAGTTTGGATGAGAATGATCAAATAAAAGCACAAATTTCACTAACACCCAATAACTACTTGACAAATCCGCTTAAAATAAATTTCTTTGGTTACTAGATATTGTAATAAAAGTATCTTTAGAGCATTCTAAACAAAAAAGTTAATAATATTTTATGACAACAGCATCATTTAAAGATATTAAGAAAAAAATTGAATCTAATATTTATTCCGCAAAACAATCAATAGTTATATCTGTCGCTTGGTTTACTAGTAAAGATTTGCTTGGTCAATTGAGTGATAAATTAGAAAGAGGCTGTTCTGTAGAAATTATTATTAGTGACCATTATGAGAATACGCGACTAAATTTTGAAAACTTTATTAAGAAAGGCGGAAAAATTTATGTTTTATCTGCTAGAAGCGGGAAATTTTTACATGATAAATACGCAATATTTGACAATGACAAGTTGATTGCTGGATCTTATAACTGGACAAACTCTGCTGAATATTATAACCATGAATTTATTATACAAAGTGAGGAATTACAGTTAATAAAACAGTTTCGTATTCGTTTCAATAAATTGAAAGAAATTGTTATCCAATACGACAAACGAACTTTACAAGGAAATGATATTCTCTGTGCTGATACAAAAGAAAATGAATTCATAATTTTAGAAAACGAACTGCATGATGAATTAATTTCATCAATTGATCTTTCATTAAAAGCTGGTGCAAAAATTAACAAATCAATAATCCTGAATCAGATTTATGATTATGGAGCTATTGGTGCAACAAATCGTCTAATAAAAGAGGGCACGGAGAAGTTGCATTCTGGATTACTTAAAATGTTTGAAATAAATAGACTTGATCTTACAATTGAAAGCATTATACAGAAAGACAAATACAAAGTTTTATTCAGTGAAGAAATTTTAACAAAAGCCCGGCAACGTTTAGAAAAATTGAAATAAATTAAAGGCTATTGTAGTAGTCCTATAAGCTGTGTTACCTGTCAAAACAATTGAGAAATATTACTAAAATTTTATTTTCTAAATAATGACCAAAATTATCAAAGACTTCAATATCATTATAAAATTTAGAAAACCATATGAATATAAACAATGAATTAATTTCGATTTTATCTTTAATAATAGCTGGTCTTGCGGTTTTTTTTGGTCCTTTAGTATCAATAGCTATTACGAAAAGAACTTTAAAATTAAATTCTGCGATTGCCTCTAAAAATTTAATTTCTCCAATTAGACAGCAATGGATAAATGAATTAAGAAATACTATAACTGAATTAACGGCAAAATCACATCACTACTGCTTGGTTGGAACTGAAGATCGGAAGGATAAGGAGTATTACAGAATTATAGAATTGGAAATGAAAATTAGATTACTTATAAATCCTAAGGAAGAGGACCATAAAACGTTAACTTTGCTAATTTCTGAAATGCTAAATAATCTTTACAAAATAGGTAGTGACACAGAATTAATGTTTTGGGAGAAACATGCAGCTGTAATTGAAATAAGTCAGGTAATTTTAAAAAGGGAGTGGGAACGAGTTAAGAGTGATATATAATACTTCATGGCCATGCATCAGGAGCACCCTTATAATTAAGTAAACTAATTATATTTACCTCTAACAGTATACTCTACTAATTACTATAGTTATTGTATTACCATTAAAAAAATAGATATGACACATTTCAAAAGATCAATAAGTAAGAATATTTCGGACCGTAATGTTGAAGAAAATAGAGGTTGGGTTATAAATGAAATGAATAAAATCGAATCAAAAATTGATAAAGTTATAACCCAATATTTCAAACCTGACGATCCTCTTAAATTTCAAAAAATAATGCTTAATTCTTCAATTATTCCGATTGGAGCTAAAATAAAAATTCTTGGAAACATTGAAAAATTTGATAAAATCATCTTAAATAAAATAAGAGATATATCATCAATTCGTAATGCATTCGCTCACATTCCAATATTAATCCATTTTAAGTTTGAGGAAAACACAAATTCAATTGGAGATTTTAAAGCCATTAGTATTACAGATAAAATTGAGGTAATGAATTCTGCGGGGATTTTAAAATTAAAAAGCGTAAAAGAAGAGTTGGAAAGATTTTCAAATTTAAATGAAGAAATAGTAGATTACTTTAATTCATACATCTAAATAAACAAAAATCAAATCGGAGCAGTAAAAAAATATAATGATTATTTATTGAATAATTTTTCAAGTCTTGCCATCATTTCATCTTTCTCTTTCAACATTCTTTCATACAAAGCTATTTTTTCATCGTGTAGTTTAACCAATTGATCAATTTGATTAATGGTAGAATTGTAAAATACAGATGCAGGTTGTTGACAATTGTCAAAAGTATTAGAAATAATATTTATTGCTTGCTCTTCATCAAAATTCTGAAAAGCTTCAACCGGAATTTTTAATACTGCAGAGATTTGTTTTAGCAGGCTGTCTTCAATTACATCTTTCTGCTCCAGCATAGAAATTTTCTTCTGATTCCAGTCATTTCCCAGATCATAAGCTAATGCTTCCTGCTTTATGTTAAGCATTTCTCTGAAGCGTTTTAAGTTTCTTCCCTGATGTATTTTCTGTTCCATAATGAATATCAATTTTATTGAAGGCTCAAAGATAAAGCCATTTGGATTAAAAATCCTGAGTTTCAAAGATAAAAAAATATCCCATAAAACATCTCTTTTGTCAGATATTATACCATTTCTATTTATATTTTACTCCAATGTTTTCTGGTATAATGTCAATGTATTATGAAAATAGTACAATGAAATTGGACGATATTGAAAATACAATCTGTATAATATCCGTATTCCGAATAGTTTATTCTTTTATAAAAGCAGAATTTCGCTGTTAAATTTTAAATCGCCTTGGTATGAAAAAGAATAAAATACCCCTTGAAACTAACTTTTGCGCGGGATATGTTTCAGGAAATCCGTTTAAGGCAATTGAAGCTTTTTTTGCTTTTGCACGTCTTGATTATTATAAACAAAATTTAACTGAACTGGTAATTTGTAGCTATAAAACTA
This sequence comes from uncultured Flavobacterium sp., assembly GCF_963422545.1. NCBI lineage: Bacteria > Pseudomonadati > Bacteroidota > Flavobacteriia > Flavobacteriales > Flavobacteriaceae > Flavobacterium > uncultured Flavobacterium sp. The sequence goes on along the minus strand of NZ_OY730258.1, from coordinate 77,506 downwards.
AAGTTTACGAACAAGATAACCCAAGCAATGCTTTTGTCTTTTATACCGCTATCTTTTCTTTTCTCAAACTCTGTTACTGCCTGCAAGAGAAAAGCAAAAAATGGAAGGTGAAAGCATATTCACGTTCTGAGACTGTATTTCATCTTTCTTCGCTGACGAAGGAAGAATACGATAATCCTTTTATTGTATTTCAAAAAGCATTTGAAGAAAAAACGTTTAAAGAATTTGAATTCTTTCTATGTCTAATCCTCGAGCTTTCATTGTCTCCTTATGCCGAAGATCCTGAATCTGACTTGACGACGCCTTATATTCATTTAATTAAAATGCTCGATGCAGCCGGATTAATGCGAGAAAGGGGAGTTGAGAAAATCAAGAAAACGGATCAGATAGCTACATAACGAAAACATTCAAAAATTACAAAGAGCTTGTTCCAAGCCAAAGCAAAATTTATGAAGGGCAGCAATTTTTGCATTTCAACTAAAACCATCGTTAAAAACCAAGTTTTTTTCTTGTGCAAATAAAGGCTTTGTTTTTTTGTATGTATTTATTTATAAATCAGGTATTAATACGCTGTTTTACAACATTTTATTTTCTTTACTTTATACTTATTAAAATTTAAATTTTTGAAAAATAAAACAATTAAAATATAAGTAATCATGGAAAATGGAAAAACTATGGATGTAATTGGTAATCAAATTAATCCTGTAAGTAAAGAAGTAACTGATAATAGCTCGGGTCTAATTGATGATCAGGTCTCATTATTGAATAAATTTGATACGCCTGCTTTTCAAGCAGAGAAAGATTTTAAAAATCAACCTGTTGAGCTCGAAAATGAGTTTTTGTTAGCGTGGAGTAATTATGTTACTTACTGCACTCAAAATTCTCAAATGGGAAATCCTTGGACTAGCCTTTATGACAATCCAAGATCATGGTATTTTAATCCAATTAATGAACCTTTGTATAGTCCTTCGGCGGATAATACAGTTCCTATTCAATGGACTGCTTTTCCTAATAGAGTTAATTTTTATTTTACTCCGCTTTTTACTCAAAAATTTGGGAACGATGCAACAAATAAATTGCATGAACTTGCTGATATCGGGCCAACGGCTTTTACTCAAAAATATAATGTTGAATTGCTTGTTCCTCAAAACGGATGCGATCCACAATCTCCGGTTACTCGTTCTTTTGGACCATTGGGACCACGCGGATGGCAAGATGAATACACAGAATGGTCTGTTATTCGTGATGCAAATGGAGATATCACAACAGTTGATTTTACTCATGAAAATCCGGAATATTGGTTTCATTTGTGGAGAGTTAATCCCAATTTGGTTTTATCCCTTTATCAAGAAATACTCGGTCACACGAATGTTAAACTCGAAGACCTCTATTTGTTAGATGAAAATAATGAGCCTGTAATTGTTCGCGAAACAGGAAATTACGCTTATAATCCTATAAATAAATGGAATAGTGGAACGTCTGTCACTCCAACAAGTGGTGGAGCAATCCACTTAACAAGTCCACCAAATTCATTGGGGGCCGAAATTTATCTAGGTGCCGCAGCAACTATCTTAAGAGAAGTAAATGGAGTAGTAATCACTGATGCCAATGCTCTTATTTGTGCAGCAAAGTACGGACAAATACACCGAAACAGCGATCCTAGAATTGGGCAATCGGTTAATTTATTAGTGAACAATAACAATATCCAGGTATCACTTACAAACCCAATAGCACTTTACGGACAAGTACCCGATTTTTCTATGTTTATAATGCCTGCAAATGCTAACAAAACCATTGAGGATTGTTACTCTATTGTTAGAGGACTTAGTACTACTACAGGAACTGATTATTATCCAAATAATATGATACTTCATTCTAGATTTACGATTCCTGAAGGAGCTAATTTTACTATGAAAGATATTAAAATTAATGGAGCGTCTATTCAATGGGGTTCGCAAATTGCCGATACGTTCAAGGTACAACTTGCAGGAACAGGTATTCCTCCTAAAGCGGGCCAACAAAAGCAAATTTTTCCGCCTGTTGCTAATCAGAATCCTGGATTGCCAAATTTGCAATACCTTCTGGATTATTCATTATTGGAGGCTAGCTTGCATAATAATTTAGATTCGCTTTCTAATCTTACTTCATGCATAACGCAAGTAGAGGTAAATTCTTCAACAAGTAATATTGCTATTTTAACCAGTGGTGCGAATCAAACCACTCAATTTAATTTTGGCGATGGCATATCTGTAGTTGTAAATTCTTTTCAGGATTTGGGAGATCAAGGAGAACTTTTTGTTGTTACTCTTATTGTGAACTCGTCTACTAGTATTGGAGAAAAACCTTTTTCGTTGAGTAACAATGCTACAGATCCTCAATTTCCTGTTCGTGGTGTGTTAGAAGTTGTTCCTGCCGGAACTTTGCCACCTGTAAAACAAAACAGCACAAATAATGTTAATCTCTCGAGTGAGAAAATACAATATCTAAAAACTATCCTGTAATGAAAAATTTCAACTTAGTATTTTGGCTGGTATCATTACTGCTCATTGGTATTTGGTCTTGCGAAAAAAGCACTAAAAAGCAAAAAGAATATCAGAATTTAATGAGTGGTAAGCAAGTCAAAGTTGCTGGACCTTCGGCCAATTGCGGTGCATTTTGCAATCCTCCGGTTGTAGATTATCATTTGCCAGCGGATGCCTGTAATCTTTCGCAACAAACTACGTTAAATTGTTTTGCATGGACTAATTTTCTAGCCTTAAACTGGAATTCCTCAAACACACGAGGAATTCCAGATTCTACCAGAACCGCTTCAAGTTACGGTGTGCCAGGTGATTTTAGTCCAACAGTATGGGAAAGTTATTTGAACATAGATGATGTTTTTACAGACCATGGCCCTTTACCATGGACAAATAATAATCTCAAAAGATACGGCTTTGTAAAAAAAATGACATTATTAAATAAAGTAGGACACATAGAGGAAAGAGTGAATAAGAAAATGCTTAAGGCCGCTGGCGGATCAGTAGAAGAGTTATTTCAGGCCAAAGGCGCTTGGCTTACCGATCAAAAAGGAAATTTAGTTTGGTATGAAGTGAAAATAAATTTAGATGAGTATAATTTTATTGCCAATAATAAACTTTATGACCCAACAAAGCAAGTATCTTATGCTACCGCCAATAATGGTCTATGGTTGCCGGGTGGGCCAAGTGAATACGGTAATCAGGGAGCTATGGAACTAAAGGCTGCCTGGAAAGTGGTGAATGCTAAGGATCTTGATTCAGTAAAGCCATATTATAAAGTATCTAAAGCAATGGTGCCAGAGGTTTTGGGATTTGATAAAAATAAGAATCCTATTTTAGGGAAATATTCAATGCAATATTTGGCACTTGTGGGTTTGCATATTATTAGAAAAACCCAATTGGCACACCAATTTGTTTGGATGACTTTTGAACATGTTGATAATGCACCAACAGAAGGAGAAAAGTTAGATCCTAAAAAGACATATAGTTTTTTTAACAAAGCAAGTACAGATGTTCCTAATCAATCGCCTGATGTAGTTATTGGTAATATAAAGAATCCTGTTCAAGTAACCCGAATAGCGCCAAACGCCTTAAATCAGGATATTAAAGCGCTTAATACCTATGTGCAAAACCTGATAAGGCAAAGTAATCCAAATTCGGTGTGGCAATATTATCAATTGGTAAATGTGCAATGGCCACAAAGCGCTGTTACAGATCAAGCAAATAATCAAGGAAAAATACCACTTGATGAAGGAGGGATCACTCCTACAAATATTGCTAATGTTACTTTAGAGACCTATGCGCAAGAAGACTATTGTATGTCTTGCCATAAATTTGCGAGTGTAAATAACAGCAAATTTGCAACTGGGTATAGTTTTGTTTTTTTGAATGCGAAGACACAAATTAACAAAGCGAGTGCTAAGAATGCTATGAATATGAAACAAATTAATACTTATTTGAAGCAAAAAAACTAATGGCGCTTTTGAGTTTGCAGCTTTCTTATCTAGCTGTGTTTTTGCCAAATAAATAATAAAAAGGATTAATCAGGTTATTAAAAATGGCATCATCAAATTGGCCTCCTAATTGGGAGGCTATTTTATTTGTATAAAATGATATATATAATAATTATTTGCATTATTTTAACTGACCTGCCTCTTGAATTTGATATTTTTTTCAGTAAAAGCTGATTAAATAGCATCCAAAAAACCAAGAAAATCCCATTTCGTTAGAAATGGGATTTTAAGATTGTGACCCTTACGGTACAATTTTATGATACAAAACTTTAATTATTAATTTTATAAATCTGCATTTTAATTCTATGCTTAATTCACTTATTTTAATTTTACTGTAAAACAGTGTTCATTATTAATAAATTTATACATTAGTTTTAATCCACTTACTTCGGCTATTTCATTTGCAATTGCCAAGCCCAATCCTGTAGATAAATGCGAAGTCGACATTTTTTGGAATCGTTCTACAAGTAATAACATATTCAGAGGTTCTTCCTGACCGGTATTTTGGATAGAAAGTGAATTATGTTTTATAGAAATAACAAGTCTACCTTTATTAATATTATGACGAATTGCATTTTGAAATAAATTATTAATCAGAACAAGACATAAATCGGTATTCATATTGATTAAAAAATCGCTCTGAATATTTTTTTCAACTCTAATTTTACTTTCTTTAATATGTTCTTCAAAAAGTACCAGTGATTGGTTTACCATTTTTTCTACAGATACAATTTCTGTAGTTTTAAATTGTCTGTTTTCTATTTTAGTAAGTAATAATAATGATTTGGTCAAGCGAATTAATTTAGAGCAAGCATCGTCTATGGCAATAATCAACTCGACTTCATTAGGTTGTAAAAATTCGGATTGAATAAGAAGATCAACCTTTGATTTTATCACTGCCAATGGCGTCTGGATTTCATGTGTTGCATTTTCTGTAAATTTCTTTTGGCTGTTATAATCCATAATCATCTTATTCATCATTTCCTTAAGTGAATGATTTAGTTCTTTGAATTCATTTACGGATGTTTTTTCTAATTTGGGAACCTTATTATCACTTGCCCGAAAATTTTTTAAACTATGTATTGCTCTATAAAATGGTCTCCATAAGGTTCTCGAAACCCAAAAATTAATTAGCATTGAAATTACAATTTGCAAGAGCAGAATAGCTGTAAGCAGAAAAAATATACCTTCAAAAAGTTCTACAAACTCTAGTGTACTGCGCCATATCTTGATTTGATAATTGGTGTCATTAACTTTTACATTAGAGGTAATCATCTGATTTATGGCAAGCTCTTTCTCTACCTTGTCATAAATTAATGTATCTGAGAATATGGTTTGATTCTCTTTTTTTATATCCAAATTAATAATTTTATTTATCTGGGCTTCTTTACTTTTTGTAATGAAACGAAGCGAAATACTGTCATTATTTTTCAGGTACTCCTCAATCATTATTTTACGGTCTAATAACATATCGTTATTACTTTCTTTTAGTTCTCCGGTAATAAAATAATAGCAAATAACTCCGGATATAATTAAAATCGGAATACTAAGGATTAAGAAATATAAATTAGTTTTTACGAGTAATTTCATTCATGTATTTTAAAGTTATACCCGATCCCATATATGGTTTGGAGGTAATCGTGGCATTTTTTTTCTAAAAGTTTTTTTCGCAAATTCTTTACATGGTTATAAATAAAGTCAAAATTGTCTAAGCGATCTGCATTGTCTCCCCAAAGATGTTCTGCTAATGCATTCTTACTTACTACGCGATTCTTATTGGCTATAAAGTAAAGTAGTAAGTCATATTCTTTAGAAGTTAAAGTTACACTTTTGTTATTGACAAAGACACTTCTTTCGGTAGGCAGAATTCTAATTTCATTTATAATAATTTCCATATTACCATCAAAGCTTTTTCGCCTAATCAAAGCTTTTATTCTAGAATTAAGTTCGGATAAATGAAAAGGTTTTGGCAAATAATCATCTGCACCAAGATCTAATCCGTAAATTTTATCATCAAGAGAGTTTTTGGCAGAAATTATGATAACACCAGCTTTGGATTTTTTAAATTTTATTTCTCTTATTAAATCAAGTCCTGAGCCTTTGGGCAAAGTGATATCTACCAGAATACAATCATAATCATAGACCGCAATTTTTTGTTGAGCTTTATCATAATCAGAAGCAACCTCTAAAACATTACCTTCTATTTCAAAATATTGTTTGATACTTTTTTGTAATTCCGGTTCATCCTCAATTAATAATATCTTCATAGTACTGATGTTTTTATTTATAAGAGATTTGATTTTGTAAGATACTGCCTCTTAAATATTTCGATGCAATTTTATAAACTGAATCTATTTTAATTCTATTTAAATTGAGCGATCCCGAATGTTTAAAAAATAGAATTGACATAGAATTGAGATAGAATTGAGGTAGAAAGACATGCTATTGTTGTAGTATATTTATCAACTCATAAAAAATGGCACATCGTGTTTTTGAATTTCAAATTTTACTATTTATTAGTGTATTGTTGTTTTTTTGGATTTTGGAATTTGTGCTGTTTTCTCAAAATATTAAAGATAAGCTTTCTCATACATTTTTAAATGCTAAATTTTTATTTTTTGTAGTTCCGGTACAGTTTTCATTATCTATAGCAGTATTGTTTGTTTCTAATTACATAGAAGTCAAACATTTGGGGTTGTTATTTTTGCTGCCAATTACCAAAAATTCCTTTTTGTTTTTTATCGTAGCCTTTGTAATTCTTGACCTCTTTGATTACCTGTATCATTTTATGATGCATAAAACGCCATTTTTTTGGAAATTCCACCAAATACATCATAGCGATCTCGATGTAGATATTTCGACTACAGTGAGGGAACATCCAGGAGAAACTTTCATTAGAGTAAGCTATTCGATACTTGTAATTTGCATTGTTGGGGCGACTCCCTGGGTATTAATTTTTAAACAGATTATTCAGAGTTTTTCCAATATAGTTTCGCATTCCAAAGCAAAACTTCCACCCAAAATAAACAATATTGTCTCCAGAATTTTTGTTACACCAAACACACATCATATACATCATCATTATGAGTTGCCTTATACTGACAGTAATTTTGGTGATGTGCTAACGATTTGGGATCAACTATTTTCGACTTTTAGTAAGCTTAAACAATCTGAAATTATCTGCGGAGTAGATACTAACATGGCACGTGAGGATAATGAAAATTTTAAAAAATTAATTAGCAGACCTTTTTTAGAGAAAGACAGGTGCTCACAAGACAAAATTAAAAACGAAGTTGTACTTGTAAAAAAACGTTATCTGTTTTTTGTCTTCTTTTTGTTTTTATCAGGAAATTGCTATTGCCAAAGCAGTGTAAAAGGTGTTCTTACAGATGACAAAAACAAACCAATTGCAAATGCAAATATTACTTTTTTAGGCTCGCATGATGGTACATTAACAAATGTAGCCGGCATATTTGTATTAAAATCGAATAAAACATATACTGATATTAGTGTAAGTTATGTTGGTTTTGAAAGTAAAATTATTCATTTAAAAAAACAAAATATAGATAATCTGACAATTGCTCTCAAGGAAGAAACCACGACTCTAAACGAAGTAGCAGTAAATTATGGGCCCAAAAAAAGATTAAAAAAAAAAAAGACAATCCCGCATATAAAATAATGGAGGGTATTTGGAAAAATAAAAAGCAAAACGGCTTAAAACTTTCTAAATCTTATGAATATAATAAGTATTCCAGTATTGAATTGGGTTTAGATAATTTTGATACTCTTTTTGTAAAAAAAGTCCTGAAACAAAATTTTGAGTCCATCGCATTAAAAATGAAAACTAATGCAAAGAATAATTTTTTTTTGCCAATTGAACTTATTGAAAAAACTGTAAAAATTTACGGAAATAATAAATTGCAAAAAGAACGTATTGATATCGAAGGGCAAAGAATCACAGGCATTAGACAACAAGGGCAAATTTTTAAAGATATCGAAGCTACATTTAGAGAAATAGATGTTTATGAAGACAACATAACAATTTTAAACAAAAGTTTTGTGAGTCCAATTTCTACGCAAGGATTTGGAAGTTATGATTACGAGTTATCAGACAGTACTTATGTTGGGGATAAAAAATATTATTCTATTCGGTTTTTTCCAAGAAATACAAAAGATTTTTCCTTTAGGGGAAATTTTACTGTTGATGCCAAAAACTTTGAATTGACAGAAATTGAAATGAATACTCCAAAAAAAATGAATTTAAATTTTGTTCGGAATTTGACTTTCAAAAAAACTTTTGAGGTTAAAAACGACAGTATTTATTTGCCATTGCTCAACGAATATAATGGTGATTTTACTTTACTAACCAAAGGCGAAACAGAAAAAGGGGCTTATGTTGTAAAAACAGAAAAGTTTAACAACTATGTATTGAATGTTCCTAAAGAGGATCGTTTTTATGATGAAGCTGTGCAGCAAGTTAGTGCAAACCAGTTTGAAAAAGACACTATTTACTGGAAAGAAAAGCAGGATCAGAGCACTCAAAACGTTTATAATGCTGTAAATGTTATCAAAGACAGCAAAAAAGTAAAATCAATATCGAATACAATGTATCTGCTCTCAGATGGCTATATACAATTGACTAAAGGATTACAATTAGGTAATATCTGGGGAGCTCTTGCTACAAATCAAGTAGAAGGATTTCGGGTAAGGCTTGGAGTGAGAACTTTTTTTAGTGACAATGATCGGTTTAGAGCAGAAAGTTTCGTTGCCTATGGAAATAAAGACAAGGCAATAAAATACGGTTTAGAAGCAAGGTATTTATTTACGAATAACCCCAGAATAACTGTTAGTGCAGCATTCCTGAAAGATAATGAGCAAATGGGGCTAACGCAATTTAATGGGATTCATCTTTTGCCTGAAGCTGATAAAGGTTCTAAAGCCTTATTTAATAGAGGGGATAATTATTTTCTTTCGAAAATTCAGAAAAGTATGTTTCGTTTTGATATAGAACCAAAAAAAAATTTACATCTTGGCATTATCCTAAGTCATAATATAATTAATTCAGCCGCACCTGATAAGTTTTCTTTAGATTATTTGGACACCAGTACATCTCAAATAAAATCGAAAACTACAGATGTAGCCTCAGATTTATATCTTACTTATATTCCTGGAAAAGACGTTTCGGGATTTGGTGTTGATGAAAAGCAAGGTATTACTTTGCACCCAACTTTAATGTTTAATTACAGACACGGATACAAAAATGTATTGGGCGGAAGTTTTGATTACAATAGGATACAAGTTTTATACAACAATCCTATCTCATTGGGGAAATTCGGAGTTTTTGATGCGACAATTGGTGCAGGAAAAACTTTTGAACCAACTTCTTTGTCAATTTTAACATCAGTTTCATCAAATCAGACTTATTTTTTATTGCCTAATACTTTTGCGCTTTTGGATTATTATGAATTTGTTACTGATACTTACGTAGAGGGACATTTCGAACAACATTTTAACGGATTCATCTTAAATAAAATCCCTCTCATAAAGGAGCTTAACTGGCGAAGTGTATTGACTTTTAGAGGTGTATACGGTACAATTTCGAATCAAAATATAGATATAAATAGGTCTTCAATTTTTTATGTTGCACCTACTAAATTGTATTATGAATATGGTTTTGGTTTTGAAAATATAGGCTATGGAAACATACGCCCTTTTCGCGTGGATTTTATTTGGAGAAGCGATTTTCAAAATTTTAATGGTCCGGTTAATCCAAAATTCGGAATTAGGGTTGGTTTAAAAACAACATTCTAGCTGTTTTTTAACTTTTCTTGAAAATTTTGTATTTTGGTTTTTCGTAATCAGTTATGTCCAAAATAATATCATAAACGCCTGTTAAAATTTCTATACTATTTCCTTTTGGCATTATTCCGTCGCTCATATCTTTTCCAAAATTTAAAGTCCAATCGTCATTAAAACGAAATTTAAGCTCTCCTGTTTTTAAAGTCACATTTTTAATTGTCCAAATTCCTTTTGTTTCAGTTTCAAAAAGTTTTGCATCAGGACCATCCCAGCCTTTTTCTGTGGCAGTTCCTACAATTCCCCAAGAAGGAAATATTTTTGTTGCTTTTTTTAGTTGATTTCCTACATGAAAACTTAATGACTCTATTTGTGAAGTCTTGTTTCTTTCAAAAATTACATCACCCATTAATTCTTCAGCGTAAAATAAATTTTCTTTTACAGGATATAGAATAGTTGTGGGCCCGTTTCCACTTTGCAATTTTAATTTATTGTTTTCAACTGTAAGGTAAATTACAAAATTGTCTTCTACTTGATAAGTTCCCACATATTGCTTTAAAGTTTCTGAGCTTACGTTGGCTACAATTGGAATTTTATAATCTTTATTATACAAATTATACAAAGTTTTTATAATAGCATAAGTGGCAGTGTTTAAACCTCTTTCTGTATTTGTAAGCAGTATAATGCAGATATCATCTTCGGGAATTTGAACAAAATTGCTACAAAAACCAGCTCCATAACCACTATGACCAACTGTCATTTTTCCAAACATTTTCATTGTAATCCAACCATAACCATAATTTTTTTTGAAAGGTGTATATGCTTTTTCTAAATTTTCTTTGGAGATAATTTTGTAATTTTTTAGTCCATTATAATATTTGTTTAAATCTTCAACAGTTGAGTATATTCCACCAGCTGCAAAAGGCATAGGTGGATCATAAACAATCGATGGTTTTTGTTCTTTTTCAGAAAAAATCTCATAGCCAATGACTTTATTTTCACTTTTTAGATTTTTAAAAGCAAAACTACTTTGCTTCATTTTCAATGGTTTAAATATGTATTTTTCAACTGCTTTTTCGTAACTCATTCCAGTAACTTTTTGAATTACATAGCCTAGAAAATAATATCCCGAGTTAGAATAACTCCAATCAGTTCCAACTGGAAAATCCAAAGGTTTTGTTTTTTGAAATTCAATAAATGATTTTTCCGTTTGGTCTTTCATATCATTTCCTCTGGTATAGTCATAAACTCCAGAGGTATGGGTTAACAAACTTTCAATTGAAATAGCACTTGCATCGGGATAATCTGGATAGAACTTTGAAAGTTTATCCTGTAATGAAAGTTTTTTTTCTTCCACTAATTTTAAAATTACCGTTGCTGTAAAAGTTTTTGTAATAGAATATATTTGAAAAATGCTGTTAGCGTTATTTTCCTTTTTTAAAGCTACATTTGATAATCCATAACCTTTATCTAGTAAAGTTTCTCCTTTTTCAGAAATAAAAACAGAACCGTTAAATAGATTTTGTTGATTGTAAAATTCAAAAAGTTGTTCTAATTTTTCTTTCTTACTTTGTGCAAAAAACAATTGTGTTATAAATAATAAAATAAAAGTTATTGATTGAATTGATTTCATATTTTTTTGACTTTTTATTGAATTTTAACTAACGGTTTGCCCTTTGTGACAGTTGCGTAAATTTATAATAAAAGATTAAAAATAAAAATTCCTAACTGAATTTTCAAGCAAAATTCAGAGCACAAGCTAAGCTAACAGATCTAATAATATCCTGCTTTATTTATATAGAGTAAATAACTTTACTGAAGCAAGTTTTATATTTGAACATGTCTATAACAGTTTTTGCATTACAGTCCTTTTAATTCTAAAAAAAATAGACCATTCAGCTATGTAAATTGTTATGTGATTCATGTTTACAAATCTTTGTCTTTTTCATTTAAAATTTTATTACTACGGCATTTGCCATGTTTTTTAAGAAACTCAAAATTTCTACAGCTTATTCCAAAGTAACATTCATTCCTTCATCATTAAGCATTTTTTTGAGCCTTCTGAGGGTGTAATTTTCCTATGACCTTTTCTTCCTCAGATTCCATAAACCTAAATTATTGTTAATATAAAGACAAGGAATTTCTGCAAGTATCATATTTACAGGCTTTGGAAGCGGTTTGAATCCAATAAGGTCAACTCTATAGGACACCCAAACCATTTTTTTTGGAGGTATTAACTGGTTAAATAGATAGGGAAAGACCAGAAAAAAGCTAAAACTTTCGTTTTAACTTTTTTTTAAGAGTGACCCTAACAGACAGATTTCACACCATTTTATGGAGGATTTGAAGAGATTGACTTACTATATGTAGGGTCTGTCTTTGAATGGCATCAACAATTTGGTTTGGATGTCCTGTTGGGGATCGAGACTTTTTTCGGATATATAAGAATGAGTGATTGAAAAATCTGTCTGTTCAAAACTTATTTAAATATCCAATTATAAAAAACTCAAGATGTAGATTATTTAAAGTATTCCTTCCTGTACGTCTTGTATAAGATATTAAAAGCAGTATAAATACGTATTGTCATTTATTATGTTTTATCATTTGGCTTACTTAATGAACTCATCTTAAAAAACACGTAAAAACACCTAATCATAACCTCATAGTTTTCAATAATTTTGAATACCAGCTTTATTGATTACTAAAAAAGAAGATTAGGAATACGCAAAAATGGAGTTCACGATTTAATTTTTATAAAAACCGCCAATACACCTTCTAAACATGTAGAGGTACATATGGCTTCGAGAGTAGAATAACAAGATATAAGAATAAGCTATAACAATAAAACAACAAACCAAAAATGGACACAACTACTATCGCCGAAGTCACTATCGGACAACAAATATGGACGGCACGAAACCTTAATATAACCACCTATCGCAATGGGGAACCTATTTTTCAGGTAAAAAATGAAGAGGAGTGGCTAAATGCTTCCGAAAATAAAAAACCCGCTTGCTGTGCATATAATTTTGCTGAATCAAATGTACCTCTATGGGGAAGGCTTTATAACTGGTATGCGGTCAACGACCCCCGGGGACTGGCACCTGAAGGCTGGCATGTGCCCACTGAGCGGGAGTGGTCTACACTGGTAGACTTTTTGGGTGAATCTTCAGCAGCCTATAAGATGAAATCAGTAGAACTATGGTACTCATACTATAATGGTTCCAATCAAAGCGGATTTAACGGATTGCCTGCCGGTGCAGCCACATACGGCGGCGGCTTTATTTTTCTTCGTGAGAAGGCTTATTTTTGGGGTGCAACAGCTAAGGACGGCATGGCATTTACACTTATCCTTGGATCAGGCAGTTATGCCGGAAGAAATAAATACTCACATGAAGTGGGGCAATCGGTACGCTGTATAAAGAACAGCACCTTATAGTACAAAACTCGAACCATTTGCTGGAAGATTTGAGGCTTATTAGTGAAATATTAATTGTTTAAGCCGCAAACTAATTAAAAATATAATCAACATATTATACCGTTTTTCGTATCCTTGTAATAAATTCTGGTAAACAAGTATACTATTAAAAAACAAATACATGGAAGCAAATAGTTCAGCGTTAAAAGATACTATGGTAGGGAAATGGTTTTTTCCTGAAAATTTTGAGCCTAATGGACCAGCTTGCGACAACGCTTATATTATTCTTAATGAAGACGGGACGGCAATTCACGGCATGCATAAAAGCGGACCCAACGGACCGTGTACACTGTATAATATTCCGGCTTCATGGCGTCTGGACAAATACAAGCAAACAGATATCCTGCATCTTGATATTGAAGATATGGATTCGGCTGTCTTATTCGATATATTAGCCGTAACCCCGGAAATAATGCATTTAAGGACAAGATGGGACAATCTCCCGAAGCATAAGCAGCCTATATACCCTATGAGAAAGGCATGATTTGGAAAAAGCAATGGGATATTTAAACAGGCATAAATCTTAAATCTAAGCATCTTATGACAGGTCTTTCTACGGGATTATTCCAGGATACTGAAAGAGGGAGCCGTAACAAGGGGGTCTTCATGCTGTTTTAGCAAACCGCCGGTCTTTTTTATTTTATACGAATTTCCAGGCAAAGCCTGAATTTCCTGTAAAATAAAAAATCCTTCTCTGCTGTGCAGAAAAGGATTCTTTGTCGGGGTGGCAGGATGATCTACCGTTTCCTTAATTCATTGATTGTGTGTGTGTATTGTCAAGTTTAGTTGCGTAAGGGGTAGCCGAATAGGTCTCATTTTTAATGACTTACTTCATAGCCCTTTGCATTCTTAATCAATCTAATGTCAATTAGTCAATGTACTTTTGTATTGTACAATGTATTAAAAATAACATTCAAATACAATATAATAATCTTATCTACGCCTGTGAAAAAAACAAACAAGTCACCATTCACTCATGAGGAATAATTGTTCCTTCTTCAGTTTTCATGTGATTATAATTTATCCAAATATAAGAGCGTTGAAATTATATTGATTACGGTTTTCGGTAATTGCAAATTCTCATTCTTTTTTACCCAAATTTTGAACAATTAATCCGCCTTCAGAAATAATAAATGTTTGTTCCTCAAAATTTTTTTCCATCACTAGCCACACCTTATCAACGATTGAAAATACCTTGTTTTGATTTTGATCTCGAACTGTTAGTAATGGCTCTGTCGCATTTAAAGCTAAGTTTTATTTTGCCTTTTTTAATTCTTAAACTCATGAATACAAAAGGTCATTGCTATCCAAAGTCTATTATTCTGCAGGCAATCTATTTCAAGCTTAGGTTTACTTTAAGTTATCGAGATGTTGAAGAGATCATGAAAATGCGAGGAGTTCATGTTGATCATGCTACCATTCAGCGCTGGGTATTTAAGTTTGCACCATTAATGGAGATGCAAATGAAGAAACGCAAAGTAGAAGTTGGCAGTAGTTGGAGAATGGATGAGACTTATATTAAAATTAAAGGACAATGGTGTTATTTGTATAGAGCAGTTGATAGATCTGGCAATACAGTTGATTTCTTATTAACTAAGAGAAGACAGAGGATAAGTGCCCAGTCATTTCTAATTAAAGCGATTAGTAATAACTGCCGGCCAAGAGTAATAAACATTGATAAAAGCGGTTCTAATACTGCAGCGATCAAAGTCTATAACAAGGCTTCGTTTTTAAAGATTAAAATCCGGCAGTGTAAATATCTCAACAATATTGTAGAACAGGACCATCGTTTTATAAAGTGGAGGATTTTAAATGGTTTAGGTTTTAAAAATTTTGAATCCGCAAAGAGAACTTTAAGCGGTATTGAGGCTGTTTATATGCTTAGAAAGAATCAGATGGTTAATCCCGGGAAAACTATATTTAAATCCTTTTGTAAATTGGCGGGCTAACTTTTAAATTACTTAAATTCTTATATTTGATTCTGATAGATGCGACAGAACCTAATTTAGTCACAAAACCGCTTTATTACCCAGACGTTAGCTGTAATTTTTCATGACCAATACAATGTTTGACAGACTTAAAATATATTGCAAGACAACAGTTCCTTTAACGGACAACGAGCTCAAACTTATAGACACCTATTTTGAAGTAAAAAAAATAAAGAAAAAGGACTTTTTACTGCAAGACGGGATAGTTTGCAACTTCATCGGCTTTATTGCTCAGGGCACAATCAGACACTTTCATATAAAAGAGGGAGTAGAGAAAACCTGCGATATTTCTTTTGAAAATTCTTGGGTAACAGACTTTAAAAGTTTTACCAATAACACCTCTTGCATAATGAACTTGCAAGCTATGGAAGACACAACGGTATTTGTTATCAGAAAAGAACCCCTTTATAAATTATACACAGAGTGCAGCAAATATGAAACTTTTGGCAGACTAATGGCAGAGCAAGTAGCACAAAGGGCAACAGAAATTGCGATGTCGCTTTCTTCTGATAAACCAGAAGAACGCTTTGAAAATTTAATAAAAAAGCAGCCTGACCTTTTTCAGCGGGTGCCTCAAAAATATATAGCTGCCTTTTTGGGTGTAAGCCCTGAGAGTTTGAGCAGGATTAGAAATAGGATTTTCAAAAAATCAAAGTCTTAACTTAAGTCATCGTTATACAGTATCATTGAGTTGCAATTTTGTCTGATCAATTAGACAAATAAAAAATGAGACAATTATTAATCACCTCAATTATTTTAGCAATGACAACAATTAACAGCTTAACGGCGCAGGCACAAAACTTAGACTTTTTAAAAGTAAAAGCCTTTGAAGATCAATTAGATGATGTGATGGAGGTAATTGACACAACTCAATTGAAAACAATACTAAAAGAAGTTGAAGAAAATTACCACCAAAATCCGAATGAAATTAATAAAGCCCGGCTTGGTATTATTTACCATGAAACGGCATTAAATCTTTCATTTTTGTCTAAAACTGAATTTAAGGGTTATGCTAAAAAAAGTTTTGACACATTAAGTGAGCTTTTCAATCTACCCAATACTTCAAAAGAATTATTGCCCTTCGTAGCATCTTACAGAGCCTCTGCATTGTCATTGGTTGGTGCTGAAACAAATAAACTGAAATTATTAGGAGAGGCGTTTGCCTTATTTAATGACGCAGTAAAAAATTATGCAAGTGTATCGTACTTGCCAGAATTTCTAAGGGGAAGTGTTGCTGAAAACTTACCTTGGTTTTTCTTCTCAAAAAGAAAGTTTGCACAACACGATTTTCAATCAATAATTATAAAACAAGACAAAAATATTGACTATGCCAATTGGAAAGTAATGAGTTTTACCTATTGGGCCTGGGCCAAACAAAGACAAGGTAAAAAATATAGAGCTCAATCACTTGCATATCTTGACAAAGCAATTGCATTAGACCCAAATTATAAAGCAGGGCGAAAAAAAGCAGAGGAGCTAAAAATTACCTTGACCAAATAAAAACTACATCTAGCAAGGGTATTGCAAAAACGAGACATTTTTGCTAAAAATGAGCATTGGGAATTCTAATCAATATTTGAGATAAGATGAATATTAGCACTTCTAATTCCTTACCTTCGCAATGCCCTGTTCGTTGGCGGTCAGTTTAAAATAACGAACCGCTGAGAGCTGTCCTGAAGTAAACCGAATATGGTCAGTGCTAGGCACCAACTGCAAGAAGTATGAGGTTTGTAAAAAAACATAAGTAGCTGTTAGGAGGTGTAAAGATCCTTAGTTTGTTTTTTTATTCCCGTTTTCGTCAAATCCTTCTGGCCATTTCTGATTCAGAATATTTTTTATTATCAACTTTTTTATTGATTCTTAGTTTTTGTTCAGAAGTTAGTTTACTGGCAATTTGTTTCCATAAATCTGATATTGGATTTTTAATAACTAGTTGAGATAATATTTCAATTTCCTCATCACTTAAGTTTTCTTATTCAGATTATCTAATCTTTTTGCTTAATCCCCAACTTTTGATCCTGATCCGTTATCTGTTATAATAGGAAAAAAAAGCCATAAAAAAAATCCCATTTCGTTAGAAATGGGATTTTAATTCTGTGACCTCGACAGGACAAATTTCTATAAATTTTATGGAAGATTTGAATATATTGGCATACCATATATAGTGTCTGTCTTTTATTGGCTTTATGAATTTGGTTTGGATGTCCTGTCTATCGGGGATCGAGGGAAAATTGAGCAAGAAACGGGTTTTTAATAAGAGGAACAGAATATAAATTTGTTTTGATTTAAAATATAAAAAATATGAAAAAATTTAAAATTGTTCCGTTGTCTAAAGAGTTTGTAAGTCAAATTCGGAAAACAAATATTGATAATTTTGGTAATCAAGTTTACGAGCAATTAGCAACGGGAAAAGGACCATGTCGAATTTCGTTGAAACCATTTAATGTCGGTAAGGATATTCGTTTAGTTTTTGCTTATAGTCCGTTTTCAGAAAACAATGCTTTTAATCAATCTGGACCTATATTTATTCACAAAAACGAAGTTGAACAATATTCGGATATTTACAATTTCCCCACAGAATTAAAAGCAGATAAAGAAAATTTTCCGTTATCGCTAATCGGCTATAGCAAAGAACAAAAAATGATTTTTACTAAATTAGTTGGCGATAATGACATCGATTTACTAATTGCTGAAATCTTTGAAACAAAAAGTAATGTTGAATACCTTCATGCAAGAAATTCAGAAGCTTGCTGTTTTATTTGTAAAATCGAAAGGGTATAGTTATGTACTTTTAAAAATTGAAATGTAGATACAAAAATAACTCTTAGCGAACGAATACTCCGCTCTTCAAAGTGTTCTCATGAAAAGCTGCACAAATGTCTCTGACTTTGTGCAATTTTTTGTTCTTTAGAAATTATAAATCTAGTAGAAGTCTCCCGACTTTTTACTGTTAGTTCTTGTTATTGTCTTGGATTTTTTTACATTCAGTAAAAATATTCTAAGAAAATTAGTTTTAAAGTCAGAGACATTTACGCAGCGTAAAGAAGGGTACTTCGTAGAGCGGGAGTAATCTATAAAAACAAACTTTTGCTACCAAAAGAGTGATTATACTTTAAAAGTGCTATTTTAGTTATTTCCAAAACATAATAAATTTTCAATTTGTAACTTAAAATTAAAGAAAATGAATTCAAAAAAAATAATTTTATTATTATGCATTTCGAGTTTAACATCAGTCATTATAACGGTTGGTTTATATATTTATAAATTCGGTTCTTTAAATTTATCGGAAAACAATGAAGATTGGGTAAGTTTTGCAAATTATTTTAACGGACTCATTACTCCAGTCTTTACATTTCTAAATTTAATTTTATTAAGTTACCTTACGCTTAGGTTAGTTAAGATTGATGAGTTATAAAACAAAAAAAAGAGACTTCAAAAGTCTCTTTTTAGAATTAATATATCTTCTATGAATAATTATTTATTAATTAGTTTTTCAAGCCTTGTCATCATTTCATCTTTCTCTTTCAGCATACGCTCGTATAACGCAATTTTTTCATCATATAATTGAACAATTTTGTCAACAGGATTGAAAGTACAATTGATATGTCCAGAATTGTTAGCAACTGCTCCTTCATGAAAAGTATTAGAAATAATATTAATAGCCTGTTCTTCATCAAAATTCTGAAAAGCTTCAACTGGAATTTTTAATACTGCTGAGATTTGTTTCAACAGATTATCTTCAATTACATCTTTCTGCTCGAGCATAGAAATTTTCTTCTGATTCCAGTCATTTCCGAGATCATAAGCCAATGCTTCCTGCTTTATGTTAAGCATTTCTCTAAAACGTTTGACGTTTTTTCCCTGATGTATTTTCTGTTCCATAATGAATATCGATTTTCTAAAGGCTTAAAGATAAAACCATTTTTTGAATTAAAACCCTGCGTTTCAAAAATTAAAAAAAAATCCCACTTCGTTAGAAATGGGATTTTTTGTGACCCCGACGGGACAAATTTCAACATTTTTTTTGGATGATTTGAAGAAATTGGCTTATTATATGTAGTTATCTGTCTTCCAGTGGCTTTATAAATTTGGTTTGGATGTCCTGTTGGGGATCGAAGGAAAATGTAGCGTCAGAAAACAAATCGTTAACCTCTTTTTATTAAAACGGCCTTAACTTTTTGTTGCAAAAAAGGTATCCATTCCAATTCCCATGTGCCACGATTTTGCCACAAAAATAGAAGCACAAAAATAAATGTAATTTATAGTTATGTAGTGAAATAAAGTTTGAATATTTAGATTTTCAAGCTGGTATTAAATCCAAATTCAATAAAGTTTTGTATAAGTAGAATATTATATATATCGTTGAAACTTTTAATGGAAATTATGATAACAGAATTTTAAATTGAAAAAGGAGGGGGTGACTCGTTTCAATGATAGATTGCAAAGAAGTAAAATATTTTAGATTGAGGTTCATTCAATGTTTCAAAATTTTTGATGTTATATTATATAATTTCATTTTATAGCGTTTTAGTTAAAATTATTTTGGAAGATGAAAATGTCAAAAATCTCATAATTAAAACTATGTGTAGAATTAGGCCATTATATGAAAATAATTTAATCATTTAATAATTCTACATCTTTCAGAAATTTATTTAATTGTTCTCTATCATACCATTTGCCTTTCAACATCACACCTTCAATACTTTTTGTATTTTTAATGTCTAGTAAGGGGTTATTGTTCAATAAAACTAAATTCGCATTTTTTCCTTCTGAAATTGTTCCTTCAGATGAAATAGTATTTAAATATCTAGAAGAATTTACTGTACTGGCGGTTAATATTTCAAAAGGAGTAAGTCCAGATTCTTGTAAAAATTCAAATTCATGATGAAGTGAAAAACCTGGTACAACCATGCCAAATGTATCACTACCGGTTAATAAAGGAACCCCTTTGCTTTGTAAAATTTTAGTAAATTTTTTCATCCATTCAAAATAATTATTGAATAATGTTAAAGCATCCACACCTCCTAAATCTTTTCCTTTGAAATCTGCTCTGTAATGATTTTTATCTGTTAACCATTCATTATACTGTGAATGCGTTAAATATTTGGCTTCCTGATTTACTTTTAATTTTGAAAATTTACTATCAACCAGATATTGGGTAATCATTTCAAAAATCACAAGAGTCGGAGCTACATACACGCCACTATTCTTTATTTGTTTAGCAGCATTGTTTAAAAAATCAGCATCATTATTTAAATATTTAAAGTTGCCCTTATTAAAAATATAAATAAACTCTTCAATATGTTCAATAGATTTCATACGTAGTGAAAATTCTAACGGCAAATTATGTTGTCCGTGTCCAATAACAGGAATATTATATTTCTGGGCTTCCTCTAATATTTTTAAATAAATTTCTTTTGAGATGCCATCTCCATCACCAATTTTTAAAAAATCATACCCTTTGTCTTTATGCTCTTTTACTATTCTTATAGCATCATTAAAATCATGAAAATTAGCAGCAGATAAGTAAGGTCCTGTAGTAAAGTAGTTTGGGGCTAAAATTTCTTCTTTTTGAGCTTTTTTCTTTATCGAAATATGATCTTGGCCATCATATTCAGCCATATTGCGAACTGTAGTAATGCCATTGGCAATGAGTAGTTTAAATTCATTTTCTATTGCTCTGGCATTTCTCCAATGATAGTGCATTTCAGAAAGCCCAGGAATTAAATATTTACCTGTACCATCTATAACTGTTTGGAGAGGAATACTAGGTTTTTCAGAACTTGGTTGAATACTTATTATTTTATCATCTAATGTAATTACTCTTTGATTTTTTAGAACAATTTCTTCATTCATTGGTATCACATTCACGTTTTCAAATGCGATTGTATTTGAATGCTGATTGAGCCAGGAATCTCTTACGGTCAATTGCTTATAAGTTGGTTTTTCAATGCTTATTATCTTTTCACCTTTTAAATCTAAACCAACCATATCAAAATACTTTTGATATGGTATTGGAATTTTACCCTCAACATGATTGTTTAAAAAAGAACCTACTGATGGATAAGTCATCTTTGTAATTTCATTAATTAAATTATCGTCTTGAAAAGGAATCTTTTTTCCATATTTAATTGATAATTCATTCATTAAAGATAGTAAGCCTCTTTTACCATCACTTTCATTTCTAATTAAAATGTCTAAGCACATGGCTACTAAAGCTCCTTTTTGATAAACATTTGGATAATTTTTATGGCAGGAATCTTTAAGAATGTTTTCACTCATATAAGTGAAGCTTATTTCATCATCATATTTTTTTGAATTTTGGATTTTTTCTAAAATAATATCATAAAAGTCTTGATTACTGATTAGTTTTTGATCGATTTGAAATAGTTTAGAAAAATACTCAGTCACACCTTCATACATCCATAAGTGTTTTGAAAAAGTAGGATTGTTATAGTTAAAATTATGAACATCTTCAGAATGTATACTTAATGGAGTAATGGTATGAAAAAACTCGTGAGAAATAAAATACTTTAAATCATTATAAAGCACCTCTTTCTTTGTGTTTTCAGGTAAAACCATCACTGTTGACGTATGATGTTCTAAAGCGCCATAATCTTTTGGATTAATGACAATACCATCAAAAAAATAGATTTGAATATCGTATCTCGATGTTGTCTTAAAGTCTTTGAGATAATTTGCCTGAGACTGCATCGTATTTAAAACGATATCCTTAAGTTCTTTAGCATTATATACTTTATTTGGTGAATAGATACTAAGAACAATTTTAATACCATTAATCATAAATTCTTCAGCATCTAATGCTCCAAACATCATAGGATTATCAACTAAATCAAAATAGCGAGCTGCGAAAAAGTTATAGGTTGTTGCTTTACTTTTTTCGTTATCAACTTTATCAACTAGTTTTAAAGCAGTAGCATAATTAAATTTTGTAGGCGCTTTTATCGTCAAATTATATCCAACATCAATAAGTGAATCAAAATAACCTATAAAACCATGTAGATTTAATACATAATTATTTAATTCAATATTTGTACCCGCAGGAAATTGAGGTTTACATAAATCATTTATTCCTTTACTGTCAAAAGTATCATTTACTAAATATGTGATTTTATTTAGGTCTTTAGCATTTTTAATTTCCCAAGAATTTGCATCAATTTTAGTAGTGGGTATTTTATTCCCTTTGGCATCGAATGCTTCAAAATTATCAACAAACTGACCAAAATCACTAACGTCATAAGTGCCTTGGACCACTTTTGGTAATCGGTAAATTAAAAATCCTGAAGTGTTATTATGTAAAATTATTGTAACAGGTAATTTGTCATCAGCAGCTTTTGTTAAATCAATACTGCAGTCAATGATTGAATTATTAGTAAGTAAATTATTTATGCTCTTTGCAGAATTACAGCTTATAAGCGATAGAAGTACAATAATAAATTTGATATGTTTCATTTTTAATTAAGTTTGATTGATGGCAAAGGTTAAACTTAATTACCTAACTACTATTAATTTTCAAAGTCAATAAGTCTCATTACACGTAGTGGGACATATTTAATTTAAGAATTTTTGAATTGAGTGGGAGTAAGGCTTGTTTCACTTTTAAAAATTCTATAAAAACTGCTCTTTGAATTGAAACCACATGAATCTCCAATAGCAACTACTGTGTATTTATTATAATCAGACGATTTAAGTCTCTTTTTTGCTTCTTGAACTCTAAAGTTATTTATTAAATCGTAGAAAGTAGTATTCATTTCATCATTAATAAGACTTGACAATTTTCTTTCAGACAATTCTATACTATTTGCTAATGTTCTTAATGTTAAATCCGGAGATAAATACAGTTTTTCTTCTTCTAATGCCTGTGTTACTTTTCTTTTTAAAACAGTCAATTCTTCGGGATTGATTTGTCTATTCGCAGGTTTTTCGTTTGTTAAAAAATCAGGTAGAAAAATGGAAGATTGTGTTAATCCATAATAGCCTAAATAAATCATAGAAATAACTGTAAAAATCATAGTTATAAATCCTAATTCATTACCATTATATTTTCCAAATATAGATAAAAAGACCAGCGTTAAATCAAGTATGATAACTATTAAGAAGCTGTAGATGAATTTTTTAATCCATAGAAAATCTTTCTCTTTAAAATTAGAATAATTAGCAGTCATACCTTTTTTAACTCTAAAAAATAACCTTAATGATAAATAAAAATAAAATAAGGAAAATAAGTCTTGCCATAAGCCTTGATTAAAGTTTTCATCGATAAAATTCAGATAGGGATAGAAATCTTTTTTAATTATTTTAGTAAGAATGATTACAGGGAGGATATAAAAAACAAAATAAACTATAAAAGGGATAAAATGAAATAAATGATTTTTTATAAATGCTTTATTTGGTGGAGGTAATAATGATTTTATATATACATAAATTAATGGAGCTAATATAAATCTTGAGCCATTTTCAAATACATATGTTATTGCAAATAGACTATCTAAGTTATGGAGCATTGTATAAAAATGTAATAATGACAACATAATTATACTCCAAAATACAATTAAGATTTTATGAGGAATTTGCTTTAATTTTAATTTAAATAAGCCAATTAATATAATAATACAGAGTAGAATTCCTGTTATTAATATAAAATCAAGTATTAATCCCATCTATTTGATAATAAAATTTAAAAATACATTTTTTTAGTTTACAAAAGACCTCATAATTAAACTCTATTTTATACAATTATGAGAAAAAAGAAAATATTGTTTTAACACAGCGAGAGTTCGATTTTCTAAGATTAGTTTGCAACGAAAGAGAATTAATCTATGAACAGATGGCAGAAATTATGAATTTGTCAATAAAATCCATTGAAATTTACAGCGCAGCTTTATTTGAAAAATACGATATCAAATCAAAAGTAGGACTGGTTTACCATCATTATTTTAGCGACAAACGCTAGGGAAACTTTAATACAGATCACTGATAGTTTTTTGGCAATTCTGGGGGCTCCCGTATCTGCACTGACTCCAATGGTAAATCGATGAAAATGAGGTATTTTGTTTAATTAATAGAGATTTTTTTAAATAATTTGGAATAATAAATAATTATTATATATTTGCAGTGTAATACTTAACTAATACAGTTGTACAATGATAAATATTTCTAATCTCTCGTTCGGCTATAAAAAGGGAAATTTACTTTATAAAGATTTATCCCTTTCCCTTATTGAGGGTAACATATATGGCTTACTTGGCAAAAATGGTGCAGGCAAATCAACCTTACTGAAAAATATTGCGGGATCACTTTTTCCGATAGGAGGATGCGTAAGTGTTGATGGCATGATTCCTCAAAAAAGATTGCCCTCTTTTTTAAGGGCGGTTTATTATATTCCTGAAGAATGTTTTGTGCCCGCTATAACGGTTAAACAATATACCGCCTTATTCGGAATTTTTTACCCGGATTTCAATGCTGATCAACTCTTTGTTTATTTAAAGGAACTTGAAGTAGTTGTACCTGGTAAGCTGAGTGCGCTTTCTTTTGGGCAGCAAAAGAAGTTTATTATCGCATTTGCCCTTGCCTGCAATACGAAGGTAATATTAATGGATGAACCGACGAATGGTTTGGATATTCCTTCAAAAACGCAATTCAGGAAGCTAATTGCTTCGGTAATGAATGACAAACGGATCATTTTTATTTCTACCCACCAAACCAGAGACTTGGAGAATCTAATCGATCAGGTAGTAATTATTGACAGTGGTAATCTCCTCCTGAGTGCTTCCATTGATGAGATAACCAGTAAACTGCATTTTGAAACGGTTAGCGAGCTTCCGGCAGAAATCAAAGTAATATACGCGGAAGAGCATTTGAAGGGAACCTCAATCGTACGGGAAAATACAACTGGTGAAGATTCACGGCTAAACCTGGAGCACCTTTTCAATGGTACTACTCAAAACCCCCAATTATTAAAACAAATATTTACCGCTAAAAACAACAATCATGAATGATGTATTCGATATTAAACGATTTACCTGGCTATTAAAAAAGTCTGTTCTGGAACAGCCAGCTATGTTGATTGGCTTATTGGCTGTTACAATCACAATCACTCTGCTTACCTATGCTATCGTACAATCAATGATAGGGATCGGTAAAGCGCAGTTAAGTGCATTTATTTTGGGATTTCTTGTGGGAGGAAGTTTTATGGCCTCCTCTGTGTTTGGCTATTTTTCCTCTAAATCCAATGGAGTATCATATTTACTGCTGCCTGCTTCGCATCTGGAAAAATGGCTTTGTGGAATAATTATATCCGGTGTCTTGTTTGTAATTATTTATTTGGGCTTCTACCGGCTGATAGATGTGTTTTTTGTAAACAGTTACCGAAATAACCTGGATCATAACGCAATTAATTACCAGATCCTTTATAACTCAGTTGAAATCTTTTCTTTTAACAATTCGATTTCACGACTTGTATTTGCTACGTTCTTTAATATTTCAGGGGCGATGCTTTTAGGTTCATTGTATTTTAATAAGGTAAGTTATATAAAAGTATCGTTGTTAATTTGCATACTCATTATCGGTACATATTTCCTTAATCTGTTTTTTGCTTCCTTCTTTTTTGAGCATATCGATCTTGCTGTACCATTTAGAAATATTTTTTTAAAAGTGGATAAAGAAATTGGTATCATTGATATGCCGTCGGCACCGGCAAACGCGGCTAGTTTTGCTATTGCCTATTTAATACCGGCAGCTTTGTGGGTATTAGCTTATTTAAGACTAAAAGAAAAAGAAGTGTAGATGGAATTCAGAGATAAACAAGCGATTTATTTACAAATAGCGGAATACGTGTGTGAACAGATCCTGCTTGACAAATGGTTGCCGGGAGATAAAATATCAAGCATCCGTGAACTGGCAATATTTATGGAAGTAACACCTAATACGATACAGAGAACCTATGATTATCTGCAACAGGAGGAAGTCATCGCCAATAAACGCGGCGTAGGTTATTTTGTATCTGAAGATGGTCCAGAAAAAGTATTGAAGTTTCGAAGGGATCTGTTTATTAAAAATGATTTACCTGTGATGTTTAGAAATATGTACTTGTTAAAAGTTTCTGGCGAAGACGTAACGAAACGATTTGAAGAATTTATTAAAGAAAATTTTAAAGAAACGAAATAATGAAACTAAGTTCAAAAATATTGGTCATGATGCTGGGTGCATTTGTGATATGTCTGTTCGCCTCTAATGTCATATTGAAGAAACGATATGACAGCGCAGATAAAAGTGATTATTACTGGAATTACAATAAAATTTCCACTACACCATTTAAGTATTTAAAAATTGATGGTGGTAATGTAACCAATATCGTATTTGAGCAACAGAAAAATTGTTCTGTCAGAGTACTCGACTATTGGGGCGGATACGATAAAGATAGCGTTAAAACCTATGTATCGGGGGACACCTTACATCTCCAGTTCGTTAAATGCCCGACCGATCTATATAAAAAATCATGGATGGAAACCAATGTATTGGTTCGTATCGCAGCACCTCAATTATTAGCGATCGATGGTTATAATACGAATTTCGAATTTGTAAAACTTGATCAAAAAGAATTGCAAATCAATTTGACCGGTAAATCAAGAATTGAAGTAGAAAGCAACACACATAATTTTGATAAGCTATCCATTAATCAGCGTGATTCCTCTCAGGTAATATTCGAAATGAATCCTGATCTGAAACAATCACCAATAATCAAGGTGAAGAATGTTGCGGTAAAAATACAAGGGGTATCTTTATTAGATATTGGCCATATGAATGTTGATAATCTCCAGCTAGATGTGACTGAAAGCTCCGCAGTCATTCTGTCAGGTCACAACCTTAAATCCCAGCAAAAATAATAATATAAAAGTGTTGATGTAACGCATCAATAAACAGTCTTTGATAGCCAAATAGCCATTAACGGTTATACTCATGCCTAAATTTCAGCAAAATGGAAACCAAATTTTTTAACCAATCCTGATTATCCTGTGAGAGTAAAACAAAATTTGATCTTAAATAGAATTTCAGATAATCATACTCAATTTGGAGGAGGCGAAGCACGAGGTTATACAAATTATCCTTTTTTTGAAGTAAATTAAGATTTACATTGGATCTTTTAAAGGTTTGACCAAGTTCTAAGTTTATTTTACATGTATATATGCTAACTCTTGGGTATATAAATTTAACCCATTTATTGAAGCGTAAAGAAGCTCCGCAATCTTTATTCTGAACCCTAATAAACACAGGACTTTACAAGCTTCTCTAAGAACAGGTGCACCAATAGGTACACTCACAATTTTTTTAAAATTTATTAATAAAGTTAACAAATGTAACTTATAAAATTTTAAGAGCTTGGGATAGTTCTTCTTTCTAAATTCTAAGAGGACAATTCTCGAATTATTTATAGCTGATTTGAAAAAAAAGGATGAAACAATTATTAAATTAAATCTAAAAGCATTACGAAAAATTTATACCCAGATAAAGGAGATAAGCATCTAATACTTTCTTGTCGAATACAGGCTCTTTAATATCACTTCCTTTCAAAAAAGTTTTCACTTGCGTGTTGTCCCATATATACGTATCCTGATATAGTTCTACGGTAGAAAGTCCTTCATGTATATTGTCTTTAAACAAACTCGTAAGCGGATATAGTTCACAAGTGTTGTTGTCTTCCCAAAGTTTTCGCCATTCTTTATATGGTAATTTATTTAATTGTAGAGGATAATATTTATGTAACAACTGAAAGAATTGATCAAGAGTTAGATTCGTTTCTGGGGATGCAATCAGGTTAAATTTATGACCAATAGCATCCGGATTTTTAGAAATATGTGCCATTGATTTTACCATATAATCTACCGTAATCAAGCCTTCACGTAATTCTGTGAGAGCAGGATATGTATTGTGCTTCAGGCAAAGTTTTACCAGACCTGCCCACCATTGGTAAGGTGCACTGGCACCACTTGTCTCATGACACATGGCATATCCAAGACGGTAAGTAATAACCGGCAATCCCTTTGATGCGGCTAGATCTGCAATCTCTTCCATTACATATTTACTTCGAACATAACCAATGTCTTTGCTAATGGCGAGGATATTTTGTTTTATGTCATCCTGCTCCGTCATAACAGTTTTATTTGTAAACACATGTCCCCAACTATAAACAGATATGGTAGATAAAAGTACTAGACATTTGAGTTTATTATGCGCTGCAAAATGTACAATTTCCCGAAGACCATCAACATTTGTGGCTTTCATGTACGAATAAGGTTGAATAAAATTTACAGAACTGGCAGAATGGTAAATGACATCTATTGTATCTGACAGCATATCGAATTGTTTATCTGGCAAGCCTAAGTTTTTTTTCGTTAGATCTCCAATTATAGGTACAATCCTCTTTTTTAATTCTTCACTTATTGAAATTTGAAATTTATCCAGCAACTCATTAATTTTGAGTAGTGCATCATACTCGTTTTTGGCGCGTATTAAGCAATAAATAACAGCTTCAGTTTTTGTCAGTAATTCTTCTACCAAATTAATCCCTATAAAACCTGTAACACCTGTAAGAAAGATGTGTGTAGGGTCGATGAGTTTATTGGTATCAAAACTACCAGTGATTACAGTATCGGGTGATAAATAAACATCTTTCTGTAATTCAATTACCGGTTCTACATCTTCTTCGGGAATATCTGCAACAGCGATTTTTCGTTCCGTTAATTTAGCTGCAAGTGATTGTATTGTTGGATACTGATATAAATCTCTCATGTATACCTTGACATTCATCTTACTGGTAATGTCTGTTACAGCAACCGCAACCAGTAAGGAATCTCCGCCAATATCAAAGAAATTATCAGTTATGTCAATTTCTGCTCTCTCTAGTAAATCTGCCCATATATGGGTAATAATTTCTTCTGCTTCTGTTTTTGGAGCCATAATACCGACGCCGGGATTATGTTGTAAAGAAAACTCCTGCAGACGGTTGAGGTCGGTTTTACCATTTGCATTCATCGGCATTTCCTCTGTTAAAATGAAATGCGCAGGAATCATATATCCGGGTAATTCTTGTTTGAGATGTTGTCGAATGTCATTTGTAGAAGTTGGCTCATTCACTTTATTTATTTTTTTATCCAACACAATAAATGCCACCAATGTTTTATACTGCTTATTATTTTCTTTAGCAATCACTACTGCTTTATTGACGTTAGGAATGCTCATAAGTGCATTTTCTATTTCACCCAGTTCGATCCTGTAGCCGCGTATTTTTACCTGATTATCAATTCTTCCAATATATTCGATATTACCTTCATCCTGCCAGCGTACAAGATCGCCTGTTTTATATAATTTTTCTTCAGGTTTAAAAGGATGTGCTATAAATTTCTGATTGGTTAATTCTGGTTGTCGCCAGTAACCTTTAGATAAACATGCACCACTGATGCATAATTCACCTACCGCGCCTATTGGCAACAGATCTAGTTGAGGGCTAAGTACATAAGCCTGTGTATTGGCAATAGGCTTGCCAATAGAAGAAACATATAGACCATCTGTACGGTTCACCGTATAAAAAGTGGCATAAACGGTACATTCTGTAGGGCCATAATAATCTACTAATATGTAGGGAAGTCCGTGAGTATTTACTGGTTTTAATTTCTCGCCTGCTGTAAACAAATAGATTAATGAAAGTTTTTTTTGTTGGGATTCTTTTACAATGTCCGGTACTAAAACAGTTGGAGCAAATCCATGGGTTATCTTATTACGACCATAATAGTCCAACAACTGAGCGGCATTTGTTCGCTCATCATTATCGGCAATATACAATACTGAACCTGCAACAAGTGAAGACCAAATTTCCCAAACGGCAATATCAAAACCAGATCCTGTAACAAAGCTAAGACTACTATTGGCGGTTACATTAAAATGTTTATTATGCCAGGTTATCAGATGCTGAATAGAGTGATGAGCTACCATCACACCTTTTGGGTTTCCTGTAGAGCCGGATGTATAAATAACATAAGCGAGATTATCTCGTGAGATGGTTATAGATAAAGGTTCTGTAGATTGTTGTTGTACTACAGCATCTGATAAAGAAATACATTTTGCTTCCTTAGATATTAAACCCGTATTTACACTGTCTGTTATAATGATTTTAGCCTCAGCGTCTGCAATGATATAAGAAACTCTTTTATGTGGCAGTGAATAGTCTAGCGGGATATATGCAGCGCCAGATTTTAAAATACCCAGAATGGAAATAATCAGTTCAATAGAACGGTTTAGTTGAATAGGAACAAGAGATTCTGTACTTATACCAATAGATAGTAGATAATTGGCTACTTTATTACTTTCCTCATCCAATTGTTGATAAGTGATACTGTCATTACCACAAACAATTGCTGTATTATTCTTGTACTTATGTACAGTTTCTTTAAACAGATCAGGCAATGTAATATGGTTAGCGTTTAGGGTGCTTGTATCATTAAAGGTGTAAAGCAGATGATTTTTTTCTTGTTCTGTAAGATGAGTAGGAGCACTGTTTTGTTGCGATCCATAAACTTCATGATTTGGGTTTGATGCATTCATAATGTATTTATTTAAATAGTGATTAAACAATCCTCAAAAAAGTTATAAGTGCGGAGACAAAACATGATTTATAGAACTAAGTATTTGTTTTATCTATGCTTGTTTCAATAGATTTATCATAAAATGTATGATATATTTCGGTTGATAATAGGCATAAAAGGAGGGAGTAAGATCGGAAGATAACAGGCTGAATTTACATCTGTAAATTTTATAATAATAGATTGGAAGGACAATGTTGCTTCTGCCAAAACAGAACTATATCCTAAGTTTAGGTATCTTAATTTTTAATTTTCAAAAAAAAATAAGCCAAATATAATAATATTATCCATACGGATCGTTATGTAATGTGTTAAAAATTAGATAGTTGTAATTATTTGATACAGGTATGATTTTATGGTGATAATTAATATATACCTAAATTTTAAGACAATTATATACTTGAATGCACTAACTAGAAAAAATACTAAAATAAATAGTTTTCAGTAGGCATGTATTTAATAAAATTAATGCTAATTTGTTACTTACCTCCTTAAATGATTTAAAAGCACAATTGGTACGTTCAAGTATATTAATATTAAATAGACCGGCTTAACTTTCTATGGCAAAAGGGTATCCTCACCAGTCGGGTTATCTTAAGAAATTTGAGATAGATCTGTAATTAAAAAAAATGATTTTTTAGCTTTGGTATAGACTATAATAAATTATTTTCGCTGCAAAAAACTAAGTGGAACTGCTCTAAAAGTCTTGCCTTCCAATAATGGTAATAATCTCTACCCGTTTATCTCCATTGATTTGGTAGTAAATAGTGTCAACACCACAAACACAATAACGATATCCTCTTTTAATGTGGTTGGCAGAAGGAAATAAAAAAGGATTTCCTTCTATTTTATCAAAACAATCATAAAACATATTAAAATAGTTATCAGCTTGATCAATGCCAAACTTACTAACACCATAATAATAAATTCTTCTTAAATCTTCTTTGGCTTCGCTACTTAAATAATAGCTATACATTAGGCAAATCTTTTTTAAATTCGGCTAACATTTCTTCTCTAGTTTGTTTTTTTGCAAAACCACTTTTTTCTCCCTTATCTATTTTAGCTCTCACAAATTCATAGTATTCCTCTTGTGAACGAGCTTGTTTGATCAAATAGTTAATTGCTTCACTTTTACTACTAAACTCTTCTGTGTTAACCTGATTTTTTAGCCACTCTTCATTAGGAGCAGTTAATGATATACTTTGACGTGTCATAATAATAAAGTTTTGATTTGGTGTAAATTTACACCAAAATTTTAAAATGGAAAACATATTTCGAGATGAAATAGTTTTTTTTAATTGTTTAGTAAGTTTTATTTTATAAATATTAAAAATTAGTAAATATCATAGAGATGTAAGAGGACACGAACCTGTTACCGAGAGAAATAGCTAAATAAACAGCGTTTTAATATATTCGAACCTAAACTTCTTAGGTTATCATTTTGCCGGTTCATTAATTGTTCAAAAAGTCTCGTGCCACGATTCTGCCACAAAACTTAGACCGGTGAAATATCTATAAAACCGTCTTAACTTTTTGTGGCAAAATTGGAGGTAACTCCAAAGTATATTATTGACCAAAAGTGCGACTAATAGCGGGCTTGCTTTTTACAATTTAAAATAAGATGAAACAACTGAGGTACAAAAAAAGCACTTTTTTTAAAGTGCCTTTTTTTGAATTAAATAATATAAGTTGATTTAAGAATTACTTGATGTGTTACTATATATACTTTATTTATTCATCAATTCCATCCTCCACCAAGTGCTTTGTACAACTGGATCATTGAGGTTAATTGTTTTTGTGTTAATTGAGAAAGACTAAGTTGTGCTTCAAATAATGATCTTTGAGCATCCAGAACTTCTAAATACGAAACATAACCGTTATAATATCTGGCGTTTGATAAATCGTAGTTTGTTTGGGCAGCTACAACTTGTTTATTTCTTGCCGTCCATTCTTCTTTATACATCGCAACATTTTGAAGAGAGTTTTCTACTTCTGAAATAGCAATTAAATAGGTTTTTTGAAAGTTTAGTTTGCGTTCTTCGGCGATTTGACGGTTTACTTCGACGCGGCGTTTGTTTTTTCCGAAGTTGAAAATTGGTCCCGTAACTCCGGCACCAATATTTTGAGTGTAAGAAGCATCATTAAATAAATCTGCAACCAAAACACTTGTAAAACCAGCAAATGCTGCAATATTAAAGGAAGGATATCTCATGGCTTGGGCAACTCCAATTTTTTCATTTGCAGATCGGTACAAAAGTTCAGTGGCTTTTACGTCAGGTCTGTTTTCAAGCAAAGCTGATGGAACTGATATTGGGAAAGTTGATGTAACCAGTAATTCATTATTTGTTTTTCCTCTCTCAATGGGTCCCGGAACTTTCCCGATTAAAATAGAAATCGAATTTTCAAGTGCCGTAATTTGTCTTTTAATAGCCGGAATATTGGCCTGGGCAATTGCCACTTGCTGTTCTATTTGAACTTTATCCAATTCGGCAACATAGCCACTTTTAAAACGCTCGTTTATGATATCGTAGGCTTTTTGTCTTGTTTCTAATGTATGAATGGTGATCTCTAACTGATTGTCAAAATCGCGCAATTGAAAATACGAAATAGCAATATTGCTAACTATGTCCGAAAGCACCACTTTTCGAGCTTCATCAGTTGCTAAAAGATCATTTTGAAGTGCTTTATTCTGATGACGATATTTCCCCCAAAAATCCAACTCCCAGGACATATTTGCAAAAGCAGAACTAGGTTGCATGAAGGTTTCGGCACTATTTACTTGTCCTGAGTACTGAAAAGAAGGATATAAATCGGCTTTGGCAATTCCCAGATTGGCTTTAGCTTGTTCCAGACGTGCGACAGCAATTTTTAGATCAAAGTTGTTCTGAAGTCCTTTATCGATTAATCCAATTAAAACAGGATCATTAAATATTGTTGACCATTTTATGGTTCGTACCGTATTTGTTGTATCAGTACTATGATCGCCATTTAAGAAGCTTTCCGCTTTAGGTTGTTCCGGCTGAACATATTTAGGTCCAACCATGCATCCATAGGGAAAAATAGCTATCAAAAGTAATGCTAGTATAAGTTTTAGATTTTTCATTCTTTTTCCTTTTTAGTTTCTTGAGTTTCCTTTGACTTTTTTTTACCAAAACTTTCAATAAATACAAATAGTACCGGGATCAGACAAACCCCTAAAATTGTGGCAATGAGCATACCGCTAAAAACGGTCATTCCCATAACTTTTCTGGCTTGAGCTCCGGCTCCGGTTGCTGTAAGCAAAGGGGTAACTCCCAGAATAAAAGCAAAGGCGGTCATTAGAATTGGACGGAAACGTAATTTTGCTGCATATAAGGCAGCTTCTTTTGCAGACATTCCTTTTTCATATTCTTCTTTGGCAAATTCTACAATTAAAATGGCATTTTTGGCAGCCAGACCAATAAGCATTACCAGTCCAATCTGCGCAAAGACATTGTTAACATAATCAGGACTAAACAATCGACAGAGATACAACCCTAAAAAGGCACCAAAAACAGCAAATGGTGTTCCCAACAGTACACTAAATGGCAGTTTCCAACTTTCGTATTGGGCTGCTAGAATTAAAAATACAAAAAGCAAGGCCATAATAAATACGGTATTTCCTTTTCCTTCTGCTTGTTTTTCCTGATAACTCATATTAGACCATTCGTATCCCATTCCCGCAGGCAATACTTTGTCGGCTGTTTCTTCTAACGCTTTCATGGCTTCAGCAGAGGTAAATCCCGGTGCTGGAGTTCCTCCAATTTCTGCCGCTCGATACAAGTTGAATCGTGTAGTGAATTCAGGACCGCTTTCTTGTCGGATAGTGGCGATACTCGATATCGGAATCATCTTATTGTCTTTACTACGTACAAAGATCTTATTGATGTCATCAGGGTTGACAGTATAATTTGGCGCAGCCTGAAGTAAAACGATGTATTGTCGTCCAAATTTATTGAACTCATTAACGTATTGCCCTCCTAAACTTGCACTGATTGCCAGATTTACATCTGATAAAGAAAGATTGAGTTCACTTACTTTTTCACGGTCAATGTCTAATCTAATCTGTGGGACATTGGGGTTAAAAGTAGTTCTAATGGTACCAATTTCCGGACGTTTTTTGGCTTCAGCCATAAATCGCTGTGAATTCTCAAAAAGATATTGTGGATTTTTTCCTTCTTTATCCTGAAGCATCATTGTGAATCCGGCAGCATTTCCTATTCCCGATATTGGGGGCGGACCAAAGGCAAAAACTGAAGCTTCAGGAATTCCGAAAACAACTTTTCCATTTACCTCTTTTAGGATTTTAAAAACATCCTGCTTGCGTTCTTTCCATTCTTTTAATGAGACAAAGAAAAAACCATTGTTAGTAGCTACAGAGTTCTTGATTAAACTAAATCCGGCAACGGATGTATAAGATTCAATTCCATCATTTTTGGACAAGATGTTTTCTACTTTCGCAATCACTTTATTAGTCCTTTCTAGTGAAGAAGCACCAGGAAGTTCAACATTCACAAACATATATCCCTGATCTTCTTCAGGAACAAAGCCGCCTGGAATTTTTCCTCCCAAGAAAATAATAGCTCCAATCAGAAGTCCTATGAAAATAAAACTTCGGGACATTTTTTTGATTAAATAACCTGAAAAACCAGTATATCTATTGGTAAAAGCATCGAACTTGTCATTGAAACCTTTAAAAAATCGACCTAATAGCCCTTTTGATTCCTGGTGAGGTTTTAATAAAATAGCACATAAAGCAGGACTTAAAGTCAAAGCACTCAAAGCAGAAAATATTACCGAGATAGCAATTGTAATGGCAAATTGTTGATACAAACGTCCTGTTATTCCAGGGGTTAAAGCTACTGGGATAAAAACAGCAGTAAGTACAATGGCAATGGCAATTACGGGACCGGAAACTTCTTTCATAGCCTGATTAGTTGCTTCCCGAGGGCTCATTCCATGTTCAATATGATGCATCACGGCCTCGACAACCACAATGGCATCATCGACGACGATTCCAATGGCGAGTACTAATCCTAAAAGTGAAAGCACGTTTACAGAAAATCCTAAAACAGGAAAAAGCATAAAGACTCCAATTAAAGAAACTGGTACTGTTAATAAAGGAATCAAGGTTGCTCTCCAGTTTTGCAGAAAGAGAAATACTACTATGATTACAAGAATTATCGCTTCAAGTAATGTATGTATAATTTCATTGATACCTTCAGAAATGGCCAAGGTTGTATCTAAAGAAACTTTGTATTTTAAATCCTGAGGGAAACGTTTGCTTAATTGTTCGATGGTTTTTTTGACATTAGCAGCAACTTCTAAAGCATTGGAACCCGGCATTTGTTTAATTCCGATGGTTCCTGCCGGACTTCCATTTAATTTGGCTACTGAAGCATAACTTTCTGTTCCTAACGAAACTGTTGCAACATCTTTTAGTCGCACTTGCTGGTTGTTTATGTTCGATTTTAGGATAATGTTTCCAAAATCTTCGGCATCAACTAACCGATCTTTAAGGGTTACATTATACGTAAACTCGTTATTGTCTTTTGCTGGTGGTGCGCCAAATTTTCCTCCGGGAGCAATGGCATTTTGCTCTTGGATTGATTTGATAATATCAGGAATGGTAAGATTATATTTAGACATGATATCGGGTTTGACCCAAATACGCATTGCATAATTACTACCTCCGTAAAGGGTTACCTCACCAACTCCTTTAATACGTGCCAGCGCATCAACTATATTAATGTTGGCATAATTGGTCAAAAAGTTATTGTCGAATGTTTTCTCGGGAGAGTACAAAGACAGAATTAACATGGGCATCGAAAGTGACTTTTTGGTGGTAACCCCCGTTGTCTTTACATCACTTGGTAATTTGTTTGTGGCTTCTGAAACTCTATTTTGGGTAAGCATGGTTGCGTTATCCAAATCTGTTCCCATATCAAAAGTGATAGAAAGGGACATACTTCCATCTCCGGTATTGGTAGATTGCATGTATAACATGTTTTCAACCCCATTTACCTTTTGTTCGATAGGTGTTGCAACGGCCTGTTCTACATTTAAGGCATTAGCACCTCTGTAACTGGTAGTAACTTGTACCATAGGAGGTGCAATATCTGGATATTGTGCCACTGGGGTAGATAGTATCGACATCCCTCCGATAAGCACAATAAATATGGATAGTACAATTGCGACTATCGGTCTTCTTACAAAAAAATTATCCATTATTTAGTCGTTTTTTGATGATATAATCTGTTTTTTATCCGCCACATAAGGGATTGGAACAACTACTGATCCGGGCTGAATAAATTGATTACCAATTATGGCGACTTTTTCGTTTGCTTTTAGTCCTTTAGTAATAATCCAGTCGACACCTATTTTCTGACCAACTTCTACCATTCGGGTTTCTATAGTGTTTTTATCATCAATTATAGAAACCTGAAAAAGCCCCTGAATTTCGGTAACCGCTTTTTGAGGAATTACGATTGCATTTTTTTCTGTGCGAATTAGAACGCGAACTTTCCCAAATTGCCCCGAACGTAAAGTCCCGTCGGGATTTGGGAACTGTGCTTCAATAGTTACAGTTCCTGTTGTGGGATCTATTTTAGTATCTGAAAAGTTCAGGGTTCCTTTTTCAGGATGAATGCTTCCATCAGATAATATTAATTGTAGATCAGTGATTGTTTCGCCTTGTTTGGTACGCTTTTGATATTTTAGATAATCAGATTCGCTAACTGTAAATTGTACGCGTACTTTGTCGAGTTTTGAAACTGTATTTAATTGTGAAGCGTTACCCATTTTTGTAATGTAATCTCCTAATCTCGCATTCGAAAGTCCGATAACGCCATCAATTGGAGATATAATGTTGCAATAGCTTCGTTCTAGTTCTTGGTTTCTTAAATTCGCCTGAACACTTGCATAATTAGATTTTGCAGCTTTGTCTTTGGCTACTGCGGCATCTAATTCTCGTTTGCTCACAGCATTCATAGTTGCAAGCGGTCTAATTCTTTTTAGTTCTTCATCGGCATTGGCCAAAACACTTTGGGCAGCAGCTACTTGTCCGCGTACTTGTTCTACCTTGGTTTCATATTCTAAAGGATCTATTGTGTATAGTAATTGTCCTTTTTTAACTTTTTGGCCTTCTTTAAAGTGAATTCCTGTCAAGATACCATCTACTCTTGCAATTAATTGAATATCTAACTCCCCAAAGGTCTGTCCGGCAAAGTCTTTGTAAATGGGGACGTCTTGAGTTTTTACCGTTACAAATGGTGCTTGCATAGGTGGCATAGCTTTTTTTCCTTCTTTTTTGCAGGAAGTGAAAATTGTTAGAAACATGAAAAGAGCGAGGAGGTGTCTTGATAGCTTTAAAGCATACATAAGCATAAATGTTAGAATTTTAAGGCGTTTGATAAATTTTTGACAAAAAATATTTTGACAAATTTGTCGTCAATATTTTTATTCTTTAGCAAGTTAATATGTTTTAATTAATAAGAAAAATCAAATGTAAAAAAAAGATAAGTTAAGAATTATTTGATTTGTAAATTTATTAGTGCTATTTAAAGTTTGCAAGATTTCTAAGTTTATCAATGATACCACTTGTCTTGCCGTAGTTTTTAATACGAAAAGATATAATTTATATGATTTGGGAACAATAATAGTATCATTTTTTCAAGTTGTTCTTTTCTTTTTTTAATTGTACTATCGTTACTAGCTATGTAGCATTTATAATTCTCGCGAATAAAAATTTCTTTTAAATAGAATTTTTCATTGTTAATTAAACATTCATTATTTAAAAACGGCTTGTAATACTCTGTTATAGCTATCTCATATTCTGTAATCCCGCAATATTTATTTAATCCAAGTTTTAAAAGTATTCTTTCTAATAAGCTTAGTCGACTATCCTGCCATCTTTTATCTTTTATATTTTTTTTTGAACTCTTCAGTATTACTATCCAAATATTTATTTAAGAGATATAGGTGTTTTTCTTCTTCTGTGTATGTATCTAAAATCACCACCAAAAATCAAGGTTTAAGTTTAAGGTATTTTTGGATATTTTCTTTTTAAAGTTGATTTCACTATTATAAAAATTAAAACAGTACAAAGAAAAGTTTCTCGTTTTTTATTAACTCAATTCTGGTTTTTCTGAAATTAAAGAATGTGCAGTTGTCAGCCAATTAATTCCTGTTCTAAATAATTAAAACTTTTTTCAGACTTATCAAAATTTAGGGATAATTTTGAATAGGAGTGATACTCTGGCTAATTACTCTTAATGCTTTTTGAATTTTTGAAAAAATTGTAATAGTTCTTTTTTGAATCTTATTTTAAACAAAAGAGCAAGTTAAATATAAGAATTTATTTATTAATTTAAATGTTTTTTATGTGTTAATTAGTTGGTAATCAGTAGAAAGTTGTTTTTGTGTTATTTTGAAGAATAATGAGTAGTTTGAACCTTCTTTAAGAAAATAAAAAAACTGGGCATATTTGCCCAGTTTTTTAATGTATTGAAAAAGAACTAATTTATAGCCGATTATTTGGCTTAAAATAATAATTAAGATCTGGTGCGGACAGGTCTTTTTGTAACACCCTGAGCTGTTGTTTTTACTGATGAAGCTTTAGTTTTTAACTGACTAGTATTTCTTGCTGGTCTGTTTGATGCGTCATTAGTTTTGCGTGTTGTTGAAGCTGC
Organism: uncultured Flavobacterium sp.; assembly: GCF_963422545.1. Taxonomy (NCBI): domain Bacteria; kingdom Pseudomonadati; phylum Bacteroidota; class Flavobacteriia; order Flavobacteriales; family Flavobacteriaceae; genus Flavobacterium; species uncultured Flavobacterium sp. Next base: position 37,850 of record NZ_OY730258.1, on the reverse strand, counting down.
ATCCTTCGGAGTTTTGTTTGTTTTTCTTTCTGAAGCACGCGCTGCTGGTTTATTATTTGAATTTTTTCTGGTATTATACTTGCCACTATCCCTGTTTGTAATGACAGTATTTGAACGGCTTCTATTAATATTATAATTATTATACACATTTTTGTTATGTATAATTACGGTATTACGTCCTCCGTAATGCCCTCCGTGATAACCATGGTGGATGTGATAATGGTGATGGTGATAAATTGTTAATGAGATAACAGCAAAAGGCACATAATAAGGTGGATAATATCCATAATAATATGGAGGAACATACGGTACATAAACCGGAGAATAGATGTATTCTATAATTGGTGTTTGTTCTACAACCACCGCAGAAGATGCCGGAACGCTTTTTGCAACAGGGTCTGATCCTGTATAAGCCGGATTAGCTGTTACTGCCGCAGTTGATTTAGGTTCAATAACGTAATTTTTACCGTACAAATCTTCATCCCCAACAATTTGCAGGCTTACCTTTCCGTTTTTATCTTTATCTACTAAAATAACCGCTACATCTTGTGTTTCAGTCTTACTGACCGCGACTTGAAGTATAAAAGTAAAAGATGGATCCACTTTTTTTGAGACAACTTTGATAAAATCAACTTTTTTGTCCAAATCTAAATCAAGATTGTTTACCTCTGATTTTTTTTCATTTAATGATTTTTCAAAATCTTCAATAGTTTTTGATTTTTGAAAAAGATCTAAAACCGCATATAAATCAAGATTGTCGCCCGGAAGCCCAAGTGTTGTCTCATCTTTGCTGGTTTGGCTGAAAACTGATTGTCCAAGCAAGCATACCGCTGCTAAACAATAAAATAAATTTCTCTTTGTCATAGGTCTTAGAATTAAGATTGATAATTAATTAAAAACAGGAACATTATTCATGAAAATTGAATTTAGGATCCGGCATAGTTGTAAGGCTTTTATAGTTGTTATTTTTTTTTCGAATTTTCTATATGCTGTATTACGAGTTCTTTTCAATTGCAAAATAGAAAGCAATAAATTGATTGTAATATTTGTAAACCGTTTTCAAACACTATACCATTAGAGAAATTTCTTTTTGATTTAGTAATAAAATTTTTTTAAAATAATATTTAATTTGTTGATACACTGCGCTTTATATCTGGTGAAAATTATTAAAAAAAAATAATCCAGATATAAAAATCATGCATCTGACGTGTCAGTTTTTGCTGTTTTTATGTGTTTTAATCTGTTTTAGTGTTAAAAAAATATGTTAAATTAAAATTTTCACAAAAAATAAGCACTGATAAAATCAATTTTTCAGGTTTTCAGACTGGCGTTAAACCCAAATCCAATAAAGTTTCGTAAATGTGAGATATTATATATATAGTCGGAGCTTATAATGGAAATTATGTAATATCTCTTTTCTGAATGATATTCAATTCTTTATTAAAAGAATTTCTATATTTTTTGATATATTCAGAAGGTTTCATCCCAAACAATTTTACGAACTGTTGACGAAAATAGCGCTGATCTTCTATTCCGACCTGAGGGCCAACCTGTGCGATATTAATATTTTCAGTAAGCATAATTACTGCGGCTCTGCGGATTCGGATAGATCTGATAAAAACATTTACGGTTTGTCCCGAAATTGTTTTAATCTTTTTATAAAGACTTGAATGACTCATACCCATTTCAGCAGAAAAAGTCTTTAGATTAAAATCATTGTTTTCAAGATTAGCTTCTACGATCTCGATGCATTTGTCAAGAAATTCTTTATATTCAGTAGGAACTTTATTTACATTTTCACGAAGTGTTATGCTGTCTAGGAAATACTTACGTAATTGCCCTCTGTTTCGAAGAACAGAATCTACTCGTGCCAGCAGTATATCGCTGTCAAAAGGTTTGGTAACGTAATCATCGGCACCTTCTGTAATACTTTGCAAATGAATGTCATTACTGGTTGTAGCCGTGAGAAGTATTACCGGAATATGGCTAAAATCATCATTTTGTTTGATTTTTTTACATAAATCCAAACCGTTCATGCCTTCCATAGAAATATCGCTTAGTACAATATCAGGCATGTGTTTTTCAACAAGTTTCAGTCCTTCGAGCCCATTTGCTGCCGAATAAACAATATAATTTTTGAAGAAAAGCTGTACCAGATAATGATTCATTTCGGGATTGTCTTCAACAATTAACAATACTTTTTTTGTACTGATTAATTCTTCCTGTATATTTATATTTGCTGGTTGATTGCTGCTTTTAGGTGTATTTTGATTATCTGCTGGCATTCCTTCAAGAAGTTCTCCCACAAGAGGTGACATATGTGCATGATTCTCATCGATGTTCATTTCTGCAAAATGACCGTTTCCTTTCGGAAGCTTAATAATGAACGAAGTGCCTTCTCCAACTTTACTTTTACACTGTATTTCGCCATGATGTTTATTCACGAAATATTTGGCAACATAAAGTCCTATTCCAAAACCATTACTGGCTTTAGACTGACTTTGTTTGAATTTTTCGAAAATAGTGTCTATTTCATTTTCATTGATTCCGCTTCCGGTATCAGATATAATGATCGAAACATTGGCAAGATTCTCAATTATCTCAATACTTATTGATCCATTATTAGGAGTGAATTTGAAAGCATTTGAGATTAAATTGAACAGCGTAATCTCTAATTTTTCATAATCGCCATATATTTCGGTCGGTGTATTTTCTTCAATAAATTGATAATTTAAACTTTTTACAGCCGCCATTTGTGTAAAGCTTTTGTAGATTTCACGACAAAGCGAGTTTAAATTAATCTTCGAAATTTTGAGTTCATCAAGATCGGTTTCTGCTTTTCTAAACAATAATAATTGATCGGTAAGACTCAATAATCGTTTTGCATTTTTATAGGCAAGATTTAGGTCAAGATCATCCTCAGAACGATTTTTTCTTTCAATGGCACTTTTAAGCGGATTTATAATTAAGGATAAAGGAGTTCGCAATTCATGCGCTATATAAGTAAACATAGAAAACTGTTTTTCGGCATGTTCCTTGTCTTTTTTATGCTCCATTCGGGCAAGTTTTATTTCGTAGCGAAGTCTTTCCTTATTTTTATGATAACCTACATAAGCGTAAATCGCAGCGATTGCAGCAATTAGATAAAATGTATATGCCAACCATGTTCTGTACCAAGGAGGAAGGATTTTTACCGTTGCCAAAGTTACTTCATTGGTCCAATTTCCAAAAACATCGGTTGTTTTTACTTTAAAAACATAAGTTCCTTCGGTCAATCTGGAATAATTTGCTCTGTTATCTTTTGAAGCATAATTCCAGTTTTTATCCCAACCTTCGAGAAAGTAAGCAGTATTTATTTTTTCGGAATTGACATAATCAAGATAAACAAAATCAAAACTTAATGCCGATTTATCATAAGGAAGTTCGACACTACTTATCATTTCGAGTTTTTTTTCGGTTATATAAGGGCTGTCTAATTTTAAAGACTGATTGTTTACCAGCAAATCATTCAATAAAAATTTACCCGTATTTTTTTTGTCTTTTATATTCTCAGGATCAAAAACATTGAATCCGTTTATACCTCCAAAAATAAATTCTCCTGTAGAAAGTTTTGTGCCCGCATTCCAGCTAAATTGATTGCCCTGCAGTCCATCAGAGACTCCAAAATTTCTGAAAGTATTGTTTTTAGGATTCAATCTTGAAATTCCGTGATACGTACTCATCCATAAATTTCCTTTTTTGTCTTCTAAAAGGCGAAGTACGGTATTACTCGAAAGCCCGTTTTGAGTTGTATATTTTTTAGAAGTGTCTGTTTTTCGATCAAATAAAAGCAAACCACCTTCGACGGTTCCAATCCAAAGATTTTTATTTTGATCTTCAGTAATACATCTTATTGTGTACTCAGAATGATAGCTTTTTACTTTTTTTGTTTTGGGTTCAATCTCAAAAAAGGAATTGAATGTTCCGCCCCAGATTTTTCCGTCTTTAGTTTCGTAGAGACAAGTAACATCGCGTAAAGTGTTACTATAGCAGATGAATTTATTTTGTTTTCGATCAAATTGATATAGTGCACCTGAGTTTGTTATGGCAAGCCACAACGTATTTTTTGAATCTAAAAACAGCAGCCAGGATTCCTGTTCTGCTTTTTTAGTAAATTGATTATAAATGGAGAAATTCTCAATCGCCTTTGAATTTGGATTGATACGGCAGACTCCGCCTTTCCACATGGCGACCCAGATAGCATTATCAGAATCTCTGACTATGCTTGTAACAAAATTACTTTGCAGTTTTCTGCTGCCAGATGATGTTGTCGAGTAAACGCCGTAGGTATTTTGTTTTCTGTTCCAATATCGCATTCCGGCGCCATCTGTACCTATCCAGATATTTTTCTTGTCATCTTCGCAGAAAGAAAGCATGAAGTTTGCCGCAGGATCTTCATCTTCTTTATTGTTCAGCGGATCTTTGCTTTTAAAATGATTGAAATAAAGTGGCTTTTTCCCCATCATACTCACGCCGCCACGAAGTGTTCCGAACCACATTTCTCCGGTTTTACTTTCGAAGATATCATATAGGGATTTACTTTTAAGCAAGGAAACAGGACCATTGGCACGATATAAAACAGGAGTAGATTCGTTTTTTGTAATAGTGTAAAGACCAGCTCCATCAGTAGCAATCCAAAGTCTGTTTTCTTGCTGAAAAAAATCACGTACGACTGTTTTTTCCAGAAAGTAATTTTTAGAATAAGTATTCAGGCTGTCATTGTATAAATATGCACCTTCGTCTGAGCCAATCCAGAGTCCTTCATTTGTCAATTTAATACAATTTGCGCCTGTAATTGTATTGTTAAGAAGCGTTAGTTTTTTTGATTTAATATCATATTGACAAAGACCAGTTCCGGTTATAAAAACATAGAAGATTTGTTTTTTCGAATTATAAGATATTGATCTTGCGATATAATTTAGTTTTCCATTAAAAGGTATTGCTGTTCCAGTTTGCTCGTCTTCTTTATAAGCCACGATCATCTCTTTTGTAGCAACAAGAATCATTTTTTGAGAGTGTACAGCAATTATCTCATACGCCGTAATTTTTAAAGGTTTAACCTTTTTATCAATTCCAATATATTTTAATGGAGTAAAAGAGGAGCGTTCTGCATTAAAAACCACTGGTCCTGCAGTTGTTCCAATCCACAAATTATTTTTGTAATCACCTTCAATGCAGCTTATAGCATTTCCCTGAATAGAATTAGGATCAGTATGGTCATGACGATAAATTTTAAAGTCATTTCCATCATATCTGTTTAGTCCATCAAAAGTTCCAAACCACATATAACCATTTTGATCCTGATATATTGACGCAACTGAATTGTTAGAAAGTCCTGAGGAAATATCAAGATGCCTTATTGGGTAATTCTGTCCAAATGCACTTATAGAAAGAAGACAAATAACAAGAAAGGACTTTAGCTTATTCATAGAATTTTTTTTAAAAAGCTTGCGGCTCTTTGATATACGAAAAATACAAGGAATGTGGTCTGAAAGCTGAATCAATTTTTATATGAATATATGTAAAATCTGTAGTAGTTTGCGAAATTAAAGTATTTATTATATAATGTGTAAAAATAACATTTGTTTTTTTATATTAATGGAAACCTGCTAAGGGTAATGCATAAAACTATAAAATTATCAAAGTTTAATCAAGAAAATAATTAGAAGAATCCGTTTTTATCTGCGTTTTCGCTTTAGCGAATCAGTAAAACCAGCGTCTAATTTTGACACGGATAAAACAGATTTACTTCGTAAAAACGCGGATAAAAACGGATTTTTTTGAATATTCTTATTTAAAAGCTACGATTTGAGACTTTTTAAAATTGTTTTTTTGAGAATATACCGATTAAAAATTACAACCTATATGATTTTAAATCTATTATTATAAAGGTTAATAATTCATATTTTGATTTTTTTTGAAAGAAAAAATTGTAGAATATGTTTTTATTAAGTGTTGTATGTACGTTTTTACGAAATTGTCCCCGTTTATAAATGAATTTTTCCCTGTCTTAAAAACTTGTTGTATCCTTAATTTGCAATGTGAGTTGATAAGCTATAACGTTTGAATAATGATATTTTGTTCAAAGCAAGTCAATGAAACAATCTAACCAATAATGAATTAACAAAAACTAACTTAAACCAACCCAATTAAAAAAGTATGAAAAGAATTAAAACCAAATTTTTACTTTTATTGCTCTTACTTCCTTTTTGTGTTTTTGCTCAGAACACAATTAGTGGTATTGTCTTGGAAAAATCCACCAAGCAGCCCATACCGGGAGCAAACATAAAAGTATTAGGATCAAATATCAGTACCACGACTGATTTTGACGGAAAATTTCAATTATCCGGAGTAAATGCAAATAGTCAAATAACATTTTCTTATACAGGTTATACCAATCAGACTATCTCGGTTGCCGGACAGAAAAATATAACGGTAAGTCTTGAAGAAGATAATAATCAACTGAAAGAAGTTGTTGTTCAGGTAGGATACGGAAGTGTTAAAAAGAAAGATGCTACGGGATCTGTTACTGCACTTACGACAAAAGACTTTAACAAAGGAAACAATATTGCAACAGAAAACTTGCTAAACGGTAGAGTTGCTGGTTTAACAGTAAACTCAACTGGTGCGCCTGGTTCTAGTTCACAAATTAGAATTCGTGGTGGAAGTTCGCTTTTTGCAAGTAATGATCCTCTTATTGTAATTGACGGATTACCTCTTGATAATGCTACAAATACAGGATCTTCTTCGTTTTTAGCATCGTTGAATCCTGCAACTGTTGAATCTATTACGGTTTTAAAAGATGCATCGGCTTCTGCAATTTACGGTTCTCGCGCTTCAAATGGTGTAATTATAATTACTACCAAAAAAGGAAGCAAAACATTATCTGTAGATTATAATGTGCAATATGCAGCGGGAACACTTACTAAAACTGTTGATGTTTTTAGCGCAGATGAATTTAGAAGCGTTATTGCAGACAGAAGAAGCGATGATTTAAATAAATTAGGAACTGCAAATACAGATTGGCAAAGAGCAATCTACAGAAATACCGGAACGGTAGATCAAAGTTTAGCTGTTAGAGGAAATTTGTTCAATATTATTCCAACAAGTTTAACGCTTGGGAATACAGATCAGCAAGGTTTACGCTTGACGAATGAGTTTAAAAGAAATACCGTTGGTTTAGTAATGAATCCGGTTTTCTTTGACAATCATTTAAAACTAAGACTTTCTGCCAATTATACTAACGAAAAAAACAGATTTACAGATGCTGTTGAAGGAGCTGCTATTGGATTTGATCCAACACAACCTATAAAAGTTGATGGCGCGCCTTACGGAGGGTATTTTGAATATACTACTGGCGTTGATGCAAACGGAAACTATCCGTTAGTTTCAACGGCGGCAAGAAATCCAGTTTCGCAATTGTTGAATACAAATGATAGAGGAACGAATGACAGATTTTTTGGAAATTTTGAAATGGATTATAAATTTCATTTTTTACCTGCTTTAAGAGCCGTTGTAAATGTTGGTTTTGATGAATCAAACGGTGAAAGAAGAAGATTGGTTGGTGCTGATGCAGGTTCTGCTCCGTCAAACAATAATATTCCGTATGGTACAAATGAATATACAGAAGCAACCAGAAGAAATAAGTTATTAGATACTTATTTGGTCTATAATAAAACATTTAAGTCATTGAATTTTGAAATGACTGGAGGTTATTCTTATCAAAAATTTCAAAGCTCAAAATTTGAAACCGGTAACATTTTAAATCCTGATTTACCATCTACATTTCCAGAAACTACTTTAGATACAGATGTTGTTTTATTAGGATTCTTTGCCAGAACAAATTTAAACTTCAGAGATAAATATTTATTGACACTATCTTATAGAAGAGACGGTTCTTCAAGATTTGAAGAAGCAAATCGTTGGGGGAATTTCCCATCGGTAGCATTTGCATGGAAAATCAAAGAAGATTTCTTTAAAGAAAGTACCGTATTATCTGACTTAAAATTAAGATTAAGTTACGGAATTACAGGACAACAAGATATTCCTGAACCAAATGGATACCTTCAAAAATACCAAGTTGGCGGCGGAAATTCTGAATACTATTTTGGAACAAGTCCGGTTCCGGTGGCACTTCCTTCAAAAAGAACAAACAATTTGAAATGGGAAGAAACATCTTCTTACAATGCAGGTCTTGATTTCGGCTTTTTAGACAATCGTTTATCTGCAGGACTTGATGTTTACTACAAAGAATCTAAAGATTTATTAGTAAACGCAGCAATATCTGATGGAAGTAATTTCTCTAACCGTGTTTATCAAAACGTTGGTAGTTTTACGACAAAAGGTGTAGAGTTTACGATTAATGCGAATGTTATTAAAACATTGGATTTTAACTGGAATATGAATTTTAATATTTCAAAATTCGAAAGAAGAATCAAAAATCTGGTTAACGGAACCGATATCTTTTTAGGAGACAATATCGCGGGAACAGGAACTCCGGGACAAATCTTCAGAGAAGGGTATACGCCTTATTCTTTCTATGTATACAAACAATTATACAATAATGAAGGCAAACCAATTGATGGCGCTTTTGCAGATTTAAATGGAGATAATATAAAAAATGATTCAGACAAATACATTTATAATAATCCGGATCCGGATTTTACATTAGGATTTGCATCTAATATGAATTATAAAAAGTTTGATTTTTCATTCAATTTAAGAGCAAGTATTGGTAATAGAATTTTTAACGCCGTAGACGCGAGCAGAGCACAATATGATGCGATGGAAAACGGAGGTGTTTTAAGTAATATTCCTAAGCAGGTTTTGGATACTAATTTTCAAACGACTTCAAATGTAGTATTATCAGATCTTTATATTGAGAATGCTTCTTTCTTGAAAATGGATAACATTACTTTAGGATATACCTTAAATAACTGGGTAAACAGTAAAGCTTCATTAAGATTGTCAACTGGAGTTCAGAACGTTTTTGTACTTACAAAATATAGTGGTTTAGATCCTGAAATTACAAACAACGGTGTAGACAAAACGATTTATCCAAGACAACGATCAGTATTATTTGGTCTTAATCTTAAATTTTAATAACGAAATCATGAAAAAATATATTTTAATAACAATAGTTGCATTGACTGTAATTTTTCAGTCTTGTACAGATGATTTAAATGTAGTCTCAAAAGATGACGATGTTCTTTCTTCTGATGTGTTATTTTCTACGCCTGACGGATACAAAAAAGCATTTGCAGGAGTATACGGAAATTTAACTTTGACAGGAGTTCTTGGTCCTGATAATTCATCGCTTGAAGGCGTTGATGCCGGAACAAGTCAGTTTACAAGATGTTTATTGTACATGCAGGAATTAACTACAGACGAGTTGGTTTGGAGTTACGAAAATGACGGAGGAACGGCAGAATTACAGCGTAATATCTGGACGCCGGCAAATCCTGTTATTCTGGGAATGTTTAGTAGAACGATGGTTTCTGTTGCGTATGCAAATGAGTTTTTACGTCAAAGTACACCTCAAAAATTAAGTTCAAGAGGAATTACAAATGCTGCAACTTTGGCGGATATAGAACTTTATCGTAAAGAAGTTCGTGTTTTAAGAGCGTACGCTTATTATAACATGATGGATTTATTTGGAAAAGCACCAATGTATACCGAAAATGATCCTGTAAATTTTGCTGGACCTGAATTTAACAGAAAGCAATTATTTGATTATATCGAAACAGAAATTAAAGCGGTTTTACCGGATTTAAAAGCTTCAAGAACTAATGAATACGGAAGATTAGACCAATCTATGGCACGTATGATTTTGGCAAAAATGTATTTGAATGCCGAAGTATACATTCAGGCAAATCGTTTTAATGATTGTATTACAATGTGTAACGAAATTATTGCTGGCGGTTATACTTTGAAACCAAAATATCTGGACAATTTTAAAGCAGACAACAATACTTCTGCCGAAATTATTTTTGGAATCCAATCTGATGGATCAGTTTCTCAAAACTGGGGAGCAACAACTGTTTTAACAAACGGACAAATTGGTGCCTGGGAAAATAATGGTGCTGATTTTGGAATTGGCGGATGGACTGGAGCACTTAGAATCAGAAAAGAATTTGCTCAAAAATTTGATGGTGCGAAATTCAGTCAGGATACCAGAAATACAATTGGAAAAGGAGTTGCAGGTGATCCTGGAAAACAAAGATCTATTGATATTGAAGATATTGGTGTAAAAACACAAGGTTATATTTTGTCTAAATTTTCTAATAAAACTTCAACAGGAGTTAACGGAGTAAGTTCAACTTTTGCCGATACTGATTTCCCATTATTCAGATTAGCCGATGTTTATTTAATGTATGCAGAAGCCACTTTAAGAGGCGGAAACGGGACAACTGCTCAGGCATTAGATTATGTAAATGCTTTAAGACAAAGAGCGAATAGTGGTTCGACTGTTGGAAATATTACTTTAAGCGATTTAACACTTGATTTCTTAATTGATGAAAGAGCACGTGAATTACATTGGGAAGCGCACAGAAGACAAGATTTAATTCGTTTTGGAAAATATACCGGAGGATCTTACAATTGGGCGTGGAAAGGAAATTCTTCAAAAGGAGTCTCTATTCCTTCTTATATGAGTGTTTTTCCTATTCCGGAAGGATCATTGGGAGCCAATAAAAACTTGACTCAAAACACGGGTTACTAAAAACTTTTTTTAAACATAAACGATACACAAAATGAAACTTATATATAAAATATTTATAGCTGTTGTTTTACTTACAGGATTTTGGTCTTGTGAAAACGAAGAAAATTTAATGATTTTAGAGCCACAAGCGGCTGCTTTTTCTATCATAACTCCAGAAACCGGATCTTCGACAATTCTTAATAAAGACACGCCAAATAATACGGCATTGACATTGACTTGGGAAAAAGTTAGTTACGGAACACCAACAATTGTTACTTACACAGTGCAATTTGCAGTAAGTAATACAGAATTTGCTGCTCCGGTAGATATTACAACTTCTACAGTAACTCACGCGACTATTACAGTTGCAGAATTGAATGCAAAAGCATTGGAACTTGGACTTACTGCTGGTGTTGAAGGAACAATCGATGTGAGAATTAAATCTACCGTTGGAACAACACTTTCAGAACCAAAACTTTCTACGCCAATCACAATTAATCTAACTCCTTACAGAGGTGCTTTCCCAAGAGTTGATTTGTTTTTAGTTGGACCTGGAACTGCTGCAGGTTGGAGCGTAACGAGCAATAATATGCCAATTTACAGAGATCCAAAAGAAAATGCAAAACAGTATTATACAGGATATTTTAATAAAGATGGTTTTAAATTAATCGAACAAATTGGTTTCTGGGCTCCGGCTTACGGAACAAACGGTGCCAAAGTACAATACAGAGCAACAGAAAGCGATACTGATCCGGGAGTTTTCCCAACGACAGCAGCAGGTTATTATAGTTTTGAAATTAACCTTGAAGAGTTGACATACAAAATCACTCCTTATACAGGACCAATGATAACGTATCCAATAATTACGATGACTGGATCTGTATTAACAGGCGATGATACTGGTTGGAGTCAAGATATTCCATTAGTAAAATCTTCATTTGATGAGCATATCTGGAAAGTTACTCAAACATTAAAAGCCGGAAAAATGAAATTCAGAGCAAACAACAGTTGGGATGTAAGCTGGGGAGATAATGGTGGAGATATTATTGTTGAAGCTGGAAAATACGATATCTGGTTCAATGACTTAGATGGACGTTATATGTTTATTCCAACTCTATAATTGAATTAAAAAAATTAAAGAAGCCTTGATGTTATTATTTTAAGGCTTCTTTAAATTAAAGTTTTTTAAAATTCAAAATTTCACTAGTTATAATTCCTATCATGAAAAAATATATAAAAATTCTTGGGTTACTTGCAATAACTGCAATTCAATTTTCGTGCTCAAGTAATGATTCTTCAGACAAAGAAGCAGTTAATCCGCCGGATGCAACGGATACTTTTATCAGAGCATCAGATGTTTCTTTTCTTCCTCAAATGGAATCTTTGGGAACTAAATTTTACAACAATGGCAAAGCCGAAGGAATGCTTACAACACTAAAAAATGCAGGTTGTAATACAGTCCGAATTCGTTTATGGAAAAATCCTGTAAACGGTCGTTCCGGTTTAAGCGAAGTAAAACAATTAGCTCAAAAAGCAAGGCAAGCCGGTTTAAGAGTTTGGCTTACCGTTCACTATTCTGACTCTTGGGCAGATCCGGGCGTTCAGACGACTCCGGAAGAATGGAAAAATCTAAATTTTGCTGATTTAAAAACAGCCGTAACCAATTATACAGCAACAATAATCTCAGAAATCAATCCTGATATTATTCAAATTGGTAATGAAATCAATAGCGGATTATTGTGGCCACAAGGAAACTTAATCAGTAACGAACAACAATGTCTTGCAATATTAAGTGCTGCAAGTGCAACAGTTCGCAGTAAAGCACCAAATACAAAAATAATGATTCATTATGCAGGTGTAAATGGTGGCGCTACAGATTGGTTTTTTAATAAAATGAAAAGTGTTGATTACGATTATATCGGATTATCCTATTATCCTGTTTGGCATGGTAAAGATTTAACAGAAGTAAAAAACACCATTGATGCCTTAGGAAAGAAATTCAGTAAAAAAGTGCTGATTGCAGAAACAGCTTATCCTTTTACTTTATTACACAACGATCAGACTAACAATATTGTAGGTACAAGTGATCAGTTGGTTCTGGGATATCCTGCAACTCCTGCCGGACAAAGAACTTTTGTTATGGATATTAAAAATTTAGTAAAAACATCAGAATTCGGACAAGGATTTGCGTATTGGGGAGGCGAATGGGTTGCTTTTAAAGGACCACAATCTCAAAGCGGTTCTACATTCGAAAATCAGGCTTTATACAGTTTTGATAACAATGCCCTATCAGTACTGCAGGCTTTCAGTAAAGAATAAAACATGAAGAAATCACTTAAAATTGCCTCTTTTTTAATGCTAATTGGTCTTGCTTTTACTTCATGTAAATCAAAAATGATTAGCGAGAAAAACTCCTTTTCAAATGGAGCGGATGTTGGCTGGCTGCCGCAAATGGAAGCAACAGGTTATAAATTTTATGATGCAGACGGTTCTCAAAAAGACTGTCTGCAATTATTAAAAGACCGCGGAATAAACACGATTAGATTAAGAGTTTGGGTAAACCCGAATAAAGATAAAGCAAGCGGACATTGTAGTCCCGAAGAAACGGTTGTCATGGCTGTTCGTGCACAAAAAATGGGAATGCGTATTATGATCGATTTTCATTACAGCGATTCTTGGGCTGATCCCGGAAAGCAAAATAAACCTGCTGCATGGGCAAAACATTCTTTCCCAGAATTGTTAACCGATGTTTATCAACATACATACGACGTTTTACAACTGTTGAAAAAAGCCGGAGTAACTCCAGAATGGGTTCAGGTTGGAAATGAAATTCCGGGCGGAATGCTTTGGCCGGAAGGAAGCACAGATAATTTTAAACAATTGGCACAATTACTTGATAAAGGATACGAAGCGACAAAAGCGATCGATCCAAAAATTAAAGTAATTGTTCATTTGGACGAAGGAAATAAAAGCGAAAAATTCAGATGGTTTTTTGATAAAGCCACAGAAAATAAGGTGAAATATGATGTAATTGGATTATCTTATTATCCGTATTGGATCAAAACCGATTATCAAAGTACCATTTTAGATTTAGAAAATAATCTAAAAGATATGGCTTCACGTTATAATAAAGAAGTTATGGTTGTAGAAGTTGGTGGTGATTTTGAACAAGTACAAAACACCAAAGAAATGCTTGAAGCTACTATAAAAGCGGTAAAAAGCGTACCTGATAATAAAGGTTTAGGAGTTATTTATTGGGAACCACAAGGCGAAAAAAGCTGGAGCGGTTATCAACTTAATGCCTGGCTTTCTAACGGAAAACCTTCGCCGGCATTAGATGCTTTCAAAAATTAAATACTTTTTAAATTAAAAATTAAAATTTCACCATTAAGATATTAAGCTTCATAAAGCTAAATGATTTTAGCTCGTTTGGAGTAATGTATAAAAAATAATTAAACATATAGAAACATAGATTTTATGTTTTTGAAAAAGATTATTGAAAGAAACTTGTTTCTCACACATAGCTATGTGTGTTAATGCAAGTGAAACGCCTTTTTTAAGTTCAATAACCCTATGTTTCTATGTGTTAAATAATTATGCCCAACGAGTTGTCTTAATCTCTTAAATGGTAAAAAAATATATAGAAAAATGAAATTAATTTTTAGATCAATATTCTTCTTATTTCTACTTGTTTTTTCGTCTGGAAAAATGATGTCACAATCAACTACTATTTTAAAAGATAACTGGCGCTTTTCTAAAGAAGTAAAAGGTGATGCTTTTTCTGTAGATTATGATGCTTCAAAATGGGAAAAAGTTAGTGTTCCTCACGATTGGGCGATTTACGGACCTTTTGATAAAGAATGGGACAAACAAGTTTCGGCAATTGAACAAAACGGAGAAAAAGTTCCAACTGAAAAAACAGGTCGTACCGGAGCACTTCCGCATATTGGAACAGGTTGGTATCGCAATACATTTTCTCTTCCGGAGTTTAAAAAAGGAAAGAAAGCACTTCTTATTTTTGAAGGCGCAATGAGTGAACCTCAGGTTTATTTGAATGGAAAAAAAATAGGAAATTGGGGTTACGGATACAGCTATTTTTATATTGATATTACCAACGATCTCAAAGTAGGTTCAGAAAATCTATTGGCAGTAAAATTGACCAATTTGCCATTTTCTTCGAGATGGTATCCGGGTGCAGGGCTTTATAGAAAAGTAAGTATTGTAGTAAAAGAGGAGGAAAGTTTTGCACAATGGGGCACTTTTATTACAACTCCGGACATGAAAGATAATAATGCTGTTGTAGATATTAAAGCTGAGGTTCTTGGCAGTAATACCTCAATGGTAACTCAAATAAAAGACGCCGATAATAATGTAGTCGCAACACAAAAAGATACAGAAATAACAGATGGAAAATTCCATCAGATAATGTCAGTTGCAAACCCTCATTTGTGGAGTCCTGAAACGCCTTATTTATATACAGCGACAACTAAATTATACGCTGCCGACGGAACTTTAAAAGACGAACAAAACATAAAATTTGGTATAAGATTTATTAAATACGAAGCCAATAAAGGATTTAGCCTAAATGGTAAAGTGACGAAATTTAAAGGAGTTTGTCTTCATCATGATTTAGGACCTCTTGGCGCGGCGGTAAACAAAGCGGCACTTCGCAGACAATTAACGATTTTAAAAGATCTTGGATGTAACGCGATTAGAAGTTCTCATAATATGCCTTCTTTTGAACAGCTTGAATTGGCTGATGAAATGGGATTTATGTTTCTTGCAGAAAGTTTTGACGAATGGGCTAAACCAAAAGTACAAAACGGATATCACCGCTTTTTTGAAGAATACGCAGAAAAAGACATTGTAAATTTAGTGAGAGCGACTCGAAATCATCCGTGTATCGTAATGTGGAGTTCAGGAAATGAAGTTCCGGATCAATACGGAGCCGAAGGTTTAACAAGAGCTAAATTTTTGCAGGATATCTTCCATAGAGAAGATCCTACGCGCCGGGTTACGGTGGGAATGGATCAGGTAAAACAAACTATGGCATCAGGTTTTGGATCTTTATTAGATGTTCCGGGATTGAATTACAGAGTTCATCTTTATGAAGAAGCATATAAATCATTTCCCCAAAGATTTATATTAGGATCAGAAACAGCTTCAACGGTTAGTTCAAGAGGAATTTATAAATTTCCTGTTGTACAGCAAAAAGAAAAACAATATGATGATCTTCAATGTTCTTCTTATGATCTTGAAGCTTGTAGCTGGTCAAATGTTCCTGACGAAGATTTTGTACTTCAGGATGATAAACCGTGGGTTATTGGAGAATTTGTCTGGACAGGTTTTGATTATTTAGGAGAACCAACGCCTTATGATGAAAAATGGCCGTCAAGAAGTTCTTATTTTGGAATTTCAGATTTGGCAGGACTTCCTAAAGACCGTTTTTATCTTTATAGAAGCAGATGGAATACGAAGGATAAAACGCTTCATATACTGCCACATTGGAACTGGAAAGGAAGAGAAGGGGAAATTACTCCGGTTTTCGTGTACACAAATTACGATAGCGCAGAGCTTTTTGTAAATGGAAAAAGTATGGGAATCCAGAAGAAAAACAATTCAACTCCGCAAAACCGCTATCGTTTAATGTGGAATGATGTTAAATATGAGCCTGGAATAGTAAAAGTAGTAGCATTTGATTCAAATGGGAAAATAGCTGCCGAAAGTGAGATTAAAACGGCCGGAGATCCGTATAAAATTGTTCTCGAAGCAGATCGAAAAATTATTAAGGCCGATGGAGAGGATATCTCTTTTGTAACTGTTTCGGTTGTAGATAAAAACGGAATTCCATGTCCTACAGCAGTCAATGAATTACAATTTAAAGTAACTGGTTCTGCTACTTACAGAGCAGCTTGTAACGGCGATGCCACATCATTAGAAATATTTCATCAGGATAAAATGAAGCTTTTCAGCGGTAAATTGGTGGTCTTGGTTAAAGCAGTCAAAACTGCAGGAGCAATCCAATTGGAAGTAATAGGTAAAGGGCTTCAGAAAGGGAAGATAAGTTTAAAGTCAGAACTTTAATAATTAGAATATTGCAATCATGAAAATTATAATTTTTGAATAGTAAATGAGACGATCTGCTGGTTGTCTCTTCTGTTTTTATGGCTCTGTCGCATTTAAAGCTAAGTTTTATCTTTGCCTTTTTTAATTCTTAAACTCATCAATACAAAAGGTCATTGCTATCCAAGGTCTATTATTCTGCAGGCAGTCTATTTCAAGCTTAGGTTTACTTTAAGTTATCGAGATGTTGAAGAGATCATGAAAATGCTAGGAGTTCATGTTGATCATGCTATCATTCAGCGCTGGGTATTTAAGTTTGCGCCGTTAATGGAGATGCAAATGAAGGAACGCAAAGTAGAAGTTGGCAGTAGTTGGAGAATGGACGAGACTTATATTAAAATTAAAGGACAATGGTGCTATTTGTATAGAGCAGTTGATAGATCTGGCAATTAACTTGGAGTGGTCATCATCTTCAATTGTATATAATATTATTTTTTAGGAGCTCTTCCCGCTATATATTCGAACCCATCTTCTGTAACCCTTGTTAATATTAGTCTTTTAATTCTTTAAAACCTCTTGTGCCACGATTTTGCCAGAAAACTTAGACTGGTGAAATATCTTTAAAAACCGCCTTAACTATTTATGGCAAAAAAAGGATCCCTTCCAAAATGCAAATCTATGATATGTAACCTATTTTATTAGGTTAGTCCTCCTGCAAAACTGTTGGAGGAATAATTGTTCCTCCTTCATACCTAAATCAATTAAAAATTAGATGGTACATTAAAGTACATATAAAAAAATATATATATTTTTGTTAATAGAAAAATATACTCAAATATGTCAATTTATAGATGAAAAAAATTACACATCATTACGGAGTAGAATTGGATTGGGTTGAACCATTTGCCATAGAACTTGAAGGAAAGGTAGAAGGTAATTTTATTTTAGTTCCAGATCATATTCATACCGGAGATCGATATTTTTTAAATTTTGGCATTGGTATTTCTGTTTTATATGTTGATGTTGTATATAATTCAGAGATTCATTTAAGACAAGAAAATAAAACAGATGATTTCGTAGGTTTTTATTATAATCTTACTGAGGGTGAGGCTGTTTTATTATCTGACGATGTTGCAAATCCTATTGGGAGATGGAACTGGAATTTAGCAATACTGGATAGTACTTTATATTCGGACTATATTGTTAAAGCGGGAAGTAAAACTTTTGCTCTTTGTATTTTTATAAAAAAAGAGTTGATAAAAGAATATTTTCAGGATAATCCTTCTCTTAAGGAACATGCTGAAGAAATTTTTGATCCGAACTTAAATACTATAGTTAAGTTTACAAGGATGAGTAATGACAGCTATAATCTTTTGATGAATTTACGGGCACAAGAAGTAGGGGGAACTGCATTTGATCTTTATTTAAGAGGAACTGTTCAGAACTTATTAGCAGAGTACATTGAGAAAATGACTTTTGAAGAGCTTGTAATTGATAAGATTAATGAAGAGGATTTAAGATGTATTATAAAATCGCAATCGTACTTGATTGAAAATTTGAATCAATTATTTCCTAGTATTGAGTTTCTGGCACAACAGGCAAATATGTCGGAATCTAAATATAAAAAACTGTTCAAAAAAATTACAGGAATAACTCCCAATTCCTTCTTTTTAAACAATAAACTCTTAGAGGCTAAACGTCTTTTGCAGGAAAGACAACTGAGTATTTCACAGGTTTCTGATAGTTTAAGTTTTACTAATAGCTCTTACTTTGCCGGAAGGTTTAGAGAGTTTTTTGGAATGACGCCAAAAGATTACGTAAAACAATTACAATAATGATCGAGGTAAGTCATACATACTCTTTAACTTCTGAGTGGCTATACCATAATATAGACCAACTTGGTGAAGGAGCAGAGGTTATTGATGATAAGCTGGTAGTTATGCCTGAGTTGGCAGAGGGAGGCTTTTTTTTTACACCTGTCACTGCAGGTCTTTCGGTTGTACTTTTAGATGTAACGTTTAAGAATCCCATTCGTATAAGAAGGCTTAGATCTGATAATGATTTGTATATTATCCATTATGATTTTAGTGATGAAATAAACCTGATTCATGTAGAGGGAACTGAACACAAAATAGGATATAAAGCCAATTTAGGATTAGGGGTTGTTGATAATGCTATTGAAAATATTTTTGAACCAGTTGTGGGAGAGCGCGTATTTGCAATGCGTTTGTTGGTTAGCAAAAAATTATTGCGTACTTCGATTGCTAAACAGAAAGCAAAAAACACGAATAAGCGTAAAATAAAAAGTGACGAAAATACGCTTTACTTTTATGACCATATTGATAGTAATAGTAAACTTATTATGCATGCTATAAAGAATAAATCATTCTTAGATCCTGCATTTCAAATTTATCTACAAGGTGTTAGCCTAAGGTTGCTGGCAAAGTTTATTAATAGATACTCTAACCTTGCGCAGTTGCTACACCATATACCTGATAAAGAAGTTACTGCTTTAAATATGACCAAAGAATATTTATTAGATAATTTATTTATAGGTTTTCCCGGAGTCGATATGTTGGCAGAAATGGCAGGTATGTCGGTTACCAAGTATAAGTCTTTATTCCGGAAAATGTTCGTTACCACACCAAATCATTTCTTTATAAGACAAAAGATGATTTTAGCCAACGAGCTTCTTAAAAGTGAAAATTTTGCCACGTTATCGGATGTTGCTTATAAATTAAATTACACTAAAGTAAGCAAGTTTTCTTCGGCATATTTTCAGCAATTCGGAAGAAAGCCAGCAGATGATTTTGTTAAATCTGAATTTTAAAATTGTAAATACTCTTAATTTACAGCTTCTTCATACACCTTATATATGCTCTAATTCAGATGTATAGAATTCATTCTTGTGAAATGAATAAATTGATTTCTCCTTAGTTTCAGTTTTTCTTCAAACCGAGTTTTTACTTACCTCATCCCTCTTTAATCAAAAACGACACCGTTTTTGATTGAATCTTTATTTCTGTAAAGAAATGATTTTAATCTAGCGTATTGTACCCCTTTTTAAGGTATTGGTTTTTCATAAATACCTTATAGTGCTGTTTTTATGACGTATTTAGGCTAAAAGAATTCTTCTATTTGCTCTCTAAATTATTTATTAAGAACAAGGTTTAAAAATACCTTGCTGAGAATTTATCTTCGATTATGCGATGGAATTTTTATTGAAAAGATTCTATGACTCAAAAAAGCACCCTTTTAAATCTTACTTCTATTCTTTCTAAATAATAAACTTAAATAAGTGGAATATTTTTTTGAAAATATTTCAAAAAGAGCGCTATTAAAAAATTAGAATTATGATTGAAATTAAACATACTTATTCCTTGTCTTCGACATGGTTACGTAGACTTGCAGAACAATTTGGAATAGAATTAATTGATGAAAAATTATTGATTACTCCAAAAGAAGTAGCCGATGGAGGATTCTTTTTTACAACAGTAACTAAAGGGCTTTCTGTTGTTCTTTTAGACTTAAAATTTAATAAAGACATTTATTTAAAACGCCTTAAATCAGACAACGGTCTGTTTATTATACATTATGATTTTAGCGATGAAATGAATCTAATTCATGTAGATGGAATCAAACACAAAATAGGTTATAAAGCTAATTTAGGATTGGGAGTTTTTGATAATGCTATAGAAAATGTGTTTCAACCTGTTATTGGAGAGCGAGTTTTTGCAATGCGCTTATTAGTTAGTAAAGAATTAATAAGCTCATCTATTGTTGGTTCAGAATTAGAAGGTACAAATAAACGTAAAATAAAAAGTGATAAAAATACGCTCTTTTTTTATGATCATATTGATAGTAATAGTAAGCTAATTATGCACGCTATAAAGAATAAATCCTTCTTAGATCCTGCATTCGAGATTTACTTAAAAGGAGTTAGCCTAAGATTGTTAGCCAAGTTTATTAATAGATACTCGAATCTTACCCCGATGTTACATCATATATCTAAAAAAGAGGTTAAAGCATTAAACCAAACTAAAGAATATTTGTTAAACAATCTTGTAGGGGGATTTCCAGGAGTTGTATATTTAGCTGAAATAGCCGGAATGTCGGTTACAAAATTTAAAACTTTATTTAAGAAGATGTTTGTAACTACGCCAAATCAATTTTTTGTGAGGGAAAAAATGATTTTAGCGAATAAACTACTTAAGAGTGAAAATTTTAATAAAATTTCTGATGTAGCTTATGAATTGAGTTATGCCAAGGTAACTAAGTTTAACTCTTTGTATTTTAAAGAATATGGCAAAAAACCATCTGAGGATTTTATTAAATCTAATTATTAAAATACCATAAACACCCTCTAAAATATCTTTTTAAGAATAAATAATTGCTTAATATCTGGTCAAATTCAGGTGTTAGGCTTTTGGATTTTGAGCAGAATTTATATGATATAATTTTTGTTCTATCGTCTTCTTGTCGGCATATTTTCAATCAGTTATTCTTTATCGGAAGAGTCAAAACTATGAATAATCCTTATTAAATGAATGAAAACTCCTCTCTTTATTGGTGAATACTTATTATAATCTTTAATTATACCCTAATATGGTGTTTATTTGACGTTTTTGGGCTGTCGTAATATGTTCCTTTGTCATGTAAATTATTCATATCAATTACCAAAACGAAACAGGTTATGAATTTTTCTTTTTGTTGTCAATTACAGAGAAGATAGAAAACATTATAGTAAAGTACTGATTTTGAAAATTTACTAAATATTCATTTTACTAATTTAATAATTAACGCTATGAAATTAAAGAACACTTTTTTAGGACTTACCGGTTTATTGTTGTTCTCGACAGTATCATATAGTCAGGTTGGAATCGGAACCTTAACCCCAGAACAATCCTCTCAGTTGGATGTTACTGCTACAAATAAAGGGATGTTAATACCTCGTGTTAAACTGACGCAAACCGCATTACAAGCGCCTGTAATAGGTACAGCTGCTGTAAGTTTATTGGTTTATAATACACAAACAATTAATGATGTTACCCCTGGTTTTTACTACTGGAATGGAGTAAAATGGGTAAGAATTGTTAACAAAGATGAAATAGATAATTTTAAAGAAACGATCACAACATTGGTAAACAATGGAAACGGTACTTACACATATTCAAACGAGGATGGCAAAACAACTACTATAAATATAGAGGGCAATGTAAAAACATATCAAACATTAACGTCTTTAAATTACAATTCAACAACAAAAGTTTTGACCTATAAAGATGAAGATGAAAAATTACATGAAATTACTTTAACAGGTTTAAAAGGTGATCAAGGATTACCTGGTGCAAACGGAAAAGATGGTGTTGACGGAGCAGTTGGACCACAAGGTTTACAAGGATTACAAGGTATCGCAGGAACAAACGGAATTGACGGAGCAAACGGAAAAGATGGAGTTGACGGCGCAGTTGGACCTCAAGGTTTACAAGGTATTGCAGGAACAAACGGAACTGACGGAGCAAATGGAAAAGATGGTGTTGATGGAGCAGTTGGACCACAAGGTTTGCAAGGATTACAAGGTATCGCAGGAACAAACGGAACTGATGGAGCAAATGGAAAAGATGGTGTTGACGGAGCAGTTGGACCACAAGGTTTGCAAGGATTACAAGGTATCGCAGGGACAAACGGAACTGACGGAAAAGATGGTGTTGACGGAGCAGTTGGACCACAAGGTTTGCAAGGATTACAAGGTATCGCAGGGACAAACGGAGCTAACGGAAAAGATGGAGTAGACGGAGCAGTTGGACCACAAGGTTTGCAAGGATTACAAGGTATCGCAGGGACAAACGGAGCTAACGGAAAAGATGGAGTAGACGGAGCAGTTGGACCACAAGGTTTACAAGGTATCGCAGGAACAAACGGAACCGACGGAGCCAATGGAAAAGATGGAGTAGACGGAGCAGTTGGACCTCAAGGATTACAAGGTATTGCAGGAACAAACGGAACCGACGGAGCCAATGGAAAAGATGGAGTTGACGGCGCAGTTGGACCTCAAGGTTTAGAAGGTATTGCAGGAACAAACGGAACTGATGGAGCAAATGGAAGAGATGGTGTTGACGGAGCAGTTGGACCACAAGGTTTGCAAGGATTACAAGGTATCGCAGGGACAAACGGAACTGACGGAAAAGATGGAGTAGACGGAGCAGTTGGACCTCAAGGTTTACAAGGTATTGCAGGAACAAATGGAACCGACGGAGCTAACGGAAAAGATGGAGTAGACGGAGCAGTTGGACCACAAGGTTTACAAGGTATCGCAGGAACAAACGGAACTGACGGAACAAACGGAAAAGATGGTGTTGACGGAGCAGTTGGACCACAAGGATTACAAGGTATCGCAGGAACAAACGGAACTGACGGAGCTAATGGAAAAGATGGAGTAGACGGAGCAGTTGGACCTCAAGGATTACAAGGTATTGCAGGAACAAACGGAACCGACGGAGCTAACGGAAAAGATGGAGTAGACGGAGCAGTTGGACCACAAGGATTACAAGGTATCGCAGGAACAAACGGAACTGACGGAGCTAATGGAAAAGATGGAGTAGACGGAGCAGTTGGACCTCAAGGATTACAAGGTATTGCAGGAACAAACGGAACCGACGGAGCAAACGGAAAAGATGGAGTAGACGGAGCAGTTGGACCACAAGGTTTACAAGGTATCGCAGGAACAAACGGAACTGACGGAGCCAATGGAAAAGATGGTGTTGACGGAGCAGTTGGACCACAAGGTTTACAAGGTATCGCAGGAACAAACGGAACTGACGGAGCAAACGGAAAAGATGGTGTTGACGGAGTAGTTGGACCTCAAGGTTTACAAGGTATCGCAGGAACAAACGGAACTGACGGAGCTAATGGAAAAGATGGTGTTGATGGAGCAGTTGGACCACAAGGATTACAAGGTATTGCAGGAACAAACGGAAAAGATGGAGTAGACGGAGCAGTTGGACCTCAAGGTTTACAAGGTATCGCAGGAACAAACGGAACTGACGGAGCTAATGGAAAAGATGGTGTTGATGGAGCAGTTGGACCACAAGGATTACAAGGTATTGCAGGAACAAACGGAAAAGATGGAGTAGACGGAGCAGTTGGACCTCAAGGTTTACAAGGTATCGCAGGAACAAACGGAACTGACGGAGCTAATGGAAAAGATGGTGTTGATGGAGCAGTTGGACCACAAGGTTTACAAGGTATCGCAGGAACAAATGGAACTGACGGAAAAGATGGAGTAGACGGAGCAGTTGGACCTCAAGGATTACAAGGTATCGCAGGAACAAACGGAATTGATGGAGCAAACGGAAAAGATGGAGTAGACGGAGCAGTTGGACCACAAGGTTTACAAGGTATTGCAGGAACAAACGGAACTGACGGAGCCAATGGAAAAGATGGAGTAGACGGAGCAATTGGACCACAAGGTTTACAAGGTATTGCAGGAACAAATGGAACTGACGGTGCTAACGGAAAAGATGGTGTTGATGGAGCAGTTGGACCACAAGGTTTACAAGGTATCGCAGGAACAAATGGAACTGACGGAGCCAATGGAAAAGATGGAGCAGACGGAGCAGTTGGACCACAAGGTTTACAAGGTATCGCAGGAACAAACGGAACTGACGGTGCAAACGGAAAAGATGGTGTTGATGGAAAAAACGGAGCAGTTGGTCCTCAAGGATTACAAGGTATTGCGGGAACAAACGGAACTGACGGAGCAAACGGAAAAGATGGTATTGATGGAAAAGACGGAGCAGTTGGACCACAAGGTTTACAAGGTATTGCAGGAACAAACGGAAAAGATGGAGTTGACGGAACTGTTGGACCTCGAGGATTACAAGGAGTGCAAGGTTTGGCTGGTGCTACTGGAGCAAAAGGTGATGATGGAGCAAGAGGATTAACTGGAGCACAAGGTCCAATTGGTTTAACGGGTGCGTCTGGTGTTGCAGGTACAAAAGGGGATAAAGGAGATAAAGGAGATAAAGGAGATGTTGGTGCAACGGGGGCAAAAGGAGATGCTGGGAATCCAGCACCTGTTTATACTGCTGGTACAGGTATAGTTGTTAATAATACAAATCATATAATATCGGCTCAAAATACTACAGCTTTGTGGAATGCTAATCAATTACAAGGCAGACCAATAAATACGGCTGCTCCTACATCAAATCAAGTTTTAACTTGGAATGGAACTAACTGGACACCTGCATCGATAGCACTTTCAGAACCATGGCGCGTTGCAGGAACTACAAATGAGGCTACTTCTAATACTCAGAATATATACCAAATGGGTAGCATTGGTATTGGAACAACTAATCCTGCCAAAGAATTAAGTGTAGTAGGAAATGGTGTTTTTAGCAAAACATTGCAGATAGACGGTGAAAACTTAGCTAATGGAACATTAAGGTCAGGGTTAATATTTGGTCTAAGCACTAGTGGAGAAGGTATCTCTTCTAATCGAACAACTGCAGCTAATGGTAATACAAGTGGTTTAGATTTTTGGACAGCTAACAGCAAACGAATGTCTATTGCTAATAATGGTAATGTTGGTATTGGCAAACTAGATCCAGGTCAAAAACTAGATGTCGCAGGTGCGATTAGAGGTACTGTTATGCATATTAATAGTGGACTTACATCAGGAAATTATAATAATACAGCGGAACTTAATTTTATTAGAAATGCTGCAAATGACAGATGGATTATAGGATCTTCTCTTAACGGAAGAGGCAATGATATTTTTGAGATGGTTCATTTAACAGGAGCAGGCGTTTTTAGTAATAGAGTTTTTGTTTACGACAGAGTGAGCAGCAGTTTTGCAATAAATCAGTCTAATGCTAATACTTCATATAGATTTTACGTAAATGGTACTGCTGGTGGAACAACTGCTTGGACGAATGCATCAGACAGAAGATTTAAAAAAGACATAACTCCAATCACAAATGCATTAGATAAAATAATGAAAATTGAGGGAGTAGGTTACAACTGGAAAGCTGACGAGTTTAAAGATATGAGTTTTGACCAAAAACATCAGTTAGGAGTAATAGCTCAGGATATTGAAAAAATATTGCCAGAAGCAGTTACTGTAGATGATAAAGGATTCTATTCGGTTTCTTATACTACAATTATTCCAGTATTAGTAGAAGCTGTAAAAGAGCAACAAAATGAAATCTTGTTACTTCAAAAAAATCAAAAAGAGCAACAACAGGAATTAGATTCTCTTAAAAAATTGGTACAAGAAATTATAGCA
The DNA here is from genome assembly GCF_963422545.1 of uncultured Flavobacterium sp. Classification (NCBI taxonomy): domain Bacteria; kingdom Pseudomonadati; phylum Bacteroidota; class Flavobacteriia; order Flavobacteriales; family Flavobacteriaceae; genus Flavobacterium; species uncultured Flavobacterium sp. Next base: position 11,763 of record NZ_OY730258.1, on the reverse strand, counting down.
AAAAAATAATTAATTGTGAGTACAGTCTTTACTAAAGGCTGTACTCTTTTTATAAATCTACAACTAGGCGTTTTCTTAAATTACGGATTTACACAACAAACTTGCTTAGTTTACTAGGGTTTATGCAAATAAAAACACCTTAATCTGGTGTTTTTTAGACGTATTTAGGTTCCTAATTTTTGTCACTTTGTATTATAAACATTAGGTTTTATATAACCAGAACGGAGCGTCGACAAGTAGATACATTCATTTCTAATCTGCATACAGGCAGTAAATTGAATTTTTATGAAAAATATATTTCCATTTATAAAAAAAGTAACGACTCTAATTGTTGTCGTTTGCCATCCAGTCTTTAATTTACAGGCACAATTATTAAATCCCGATCAAATCAAAGTTGCTTCAGGAACTTTAGTTTCTGTACATTTTGATTTTAAAAACACTGCCACAGGAGAGTTTATCAATGACGGGCAAGTGCATATTTTCAATCATTGGACCAATGATGGTAAAGTTAGTTTTACACCTTCACAAGAAGGAACAACTTATTTTGCAGGACACGAAGAACAAATCATAGATGGAGAAATACCTTCAGCCTTTGTTTACTCCCGTTTTAAAAATGTTATGTTCAATAATACTTATGTATCGACTCCATTTTTGCTGGCAACAGATATTTCTGTTTCAGGCAATTCCAATTTTCAAAAAGGAATAATAGATGCCGATAGTTATAACGGAAGTGTAATCTTCGAAAGTAACGCAACACATACAAATACAAGTAATAACAGTTTTGTTGATGGTAGAGTTACGAAAATAGGAACTGCAGCATTTGAATATCCTGTTGGAGATGCAAATTATTATCGTCCATCAATACATGAAAATTCAGGTGATAACTTAGATACTTATACATCTCATTACTTTTTGCAAAACTCAGATACTAATTATCCTCATAATAGCAAACAAGATAATATACAATTAATTAATGATAAGGAATACTGGGAAATAACGAAAGACGGTGGACTTACTAACATTGTTCTTACACTTACCCTAAATCCAGATACAACTCCTTCTTATATCTATCAGGAAATTAATGATACGGAAATTCAAATTGTAAGATGGGATAGTACAATAAAAAAATGGATTTCAGAGGGTGGAGTAGCAGATGAAGCTCAAACAATGGTTACTGCTCAAGTTTCTGATTATGGAATTTTTACATTGGCCAGAGTAACTAAAACTCCAGAAGAGAAAGTGGATGATTTGATTGTTTACAATGCGTTATCGCCAAACGGTGATAACAGAAACGATTTTTTCCTGATAAAAGGTATTGATAAATATCCAGATAATAGTGTTGAGATTTATAACCGATGGGGTGTTTTGGTTTATCAAACCAGAGGTTATAATGAAAGTGACCGTGTTTTTAGAGGATTTTCAGATGGGCGTGCAACCGTCAATCGAGGTGCTGGTCTGCCAACAGGAACTTACTTCTATATTTTAAAATACAAAACAGAAACTAACATCAAAGAAAAATCAGGCTATCTATATATAAACCAAGATAATTAATATAAAATGCTTCTTCCTGAAATGCATTAAAGGGAATAATAAACCTCTTTAAATAATTAAAAATGAAAACACTAAACATAAAATTATTGATAATTATTCTGTTCACCTGTAATTATATGAGTGGACAGCAAGATTCGCAATATACACAGTATATGTACAATCCTGGTATTGTGAATCCAGCGTATGCAGGTTCGCGTGATGTCATGAGCATATTTGGACTTTATCGATCACAATGGGTTGGGCTGGAAGGCGCTCCAAAAACAGGAACGATTTCTATGCATACACCTATTGAGAATTCGAAACTAGGTCTGGGATTTTCGCTTGTTAATGATCGTATAGGCCCTTCTGATGAAACAAATTTTGCTACAGACATATCCTATACAATAGATGTTTCTTATCAATATAAGTTGGCTTTTGGAATAAAAGCGAGCGCTAATTTAATAAATATCGATTATACCAAACTAGATGTTTTTGACCCATCAGATCCTAGATTTCAGGAGAATGTAAGCAATAAATTTTCTCCAAACGTTGGAGCAGGAGTCTACCTATATTCAGATAATACATATGTAGGGCTTTCGGCTCCGGCATTATTACAAACAAAACATTTTGACGGATCTGTAAATTACGATGGATCTTCTACATTTTTTGCAAGAGAACAGGTTCATTATTACTTAATGGCAGGACATGTTTTTGATTTAGATTATAATCTAAAATTCAAACCATCGGCATTGGTCAAAATTACCGAAGGAGCTCCTTTGCAAGTCGATTTATCAGCTAACTTTTTGTTTAACGAAAAATTTACTGCCGGTGTTGCCTATCGTTGGAGTGCGGCACTAAGCGCATTAGTAGGTTTCCAGGTAAGCGACGGACTATTTATAGGATATGCATATGATGCCGAAACAACAAAATTGGCCAATTATAATTCAGGTTCACACGAGATTTTCCTTCGATTTGAGTTGTTTAAGAAATTCGATAAAATCACTTGCCCAAGATTCTTTTAAACAAATATTATTATGAAACTAAAAATAGTACTAAGCACTTTAATCATGGTCTTTGGGTTGGAAGGTTATACCCAAAACAATGAAATTAAAAAAGCAGAAAAACAGTATGAGAAATTAGCTTATATAGATGCTATAAAGATTTACGAAAATGTAGCTGAAAAAGGATATAAATCAGTTGATTTATTTCAGAAATTAGGAAATGCCTATTATTTTAATGCCCAATTACTACAGGCTAATAAATGGTATGCAGAACTTTTTTTGCTCAAACAAACGGTAGATCCAGAGTATTATTATCGTTACTCTCAAACACTTAAATCTATAGGAGATTATGATAATGCCAATAAAATGTTGGATATATTTAATGAAAAAAACAGCAATGATTTAAGGGCCAGATTATATGAATCAAACAAAGATTATTATGCCATAATTCAAGAAAATTCAGGACGTTATACTATAAAAAACATCGAAATAAATTCTGATTTATCAGATTATGGAACTTCTTTTTTTAAGAATCAAATTGTTTTTGCCAGTTCTCGTGAGCAAAGGCGAGTTACAAAACGTATTCAGAAATGGAACAATCAAGCTTTTTCAACTTTATATACAGCCAAAATAGATGCAAATGGTAATTTAGAAAAACCACAGCCTTTTTCAAGTACTATCGATTCTAAATTTAATGAGTCAACTCCGGTTTTTACTAAAAATGGGCAAACTGTATATTTTACCAGAAACAATTACAATAACGGAAAAAAAGGAAAAGATGCAGAAGTCAAAATTTTGCTAAAGCTATACAAAGCAACTCTCGAGAATGACAAATGGGTAAATGTAAAAGAACTCCCTTTTAACAGTGATGACTTTAGTACAGCGCATCCAGCATTAAGTCCAGATGAAAAATCGTTGTACTTTGCATCTAACAGACCCGGTACATTGGGAGAATCTGATATCTATAAAGTAGCAATTCATGGAAATGATAGTTATGGAGTCCCTGAAAATCTCGGAAGTAGCATAAATACAGAGGGTAAAGAAACCTTTCCGTTTGTATCAGCCGAAAATGAACTTTATTTTTCTTCTAACGGGCATCCGGGATTAGGAGGTTTAGATGTTTTTGTTGCCAAAATAAATCTAAACGGAAGTTTTGAAAAAGTTTCTAATGTGGGATCTCCAATAAACGGACCAATGGATGATTTTGCCTTTATAATCAATACCAATAATAACACAGGATATTTTTCTTCTAATCGAGAAGGAGGAAAGGGATATGATGATATATACAGTTTTATCGAAACTAAAAAACTGGAATGCAAACAATTAATAACAGGAACAGTTATCGACAAGGATACTCAAAGTTTCTTGGCTGGAGCCAAAGTAATTGTATTAGATGAACATATGAATGTTTTAAAAGAACTTTCAACTGATGATAAAGGGAAGTTTACTTATGATCACGCCCAATGCGGAAAAATATACTATATAAGAGTTCTAAAAGAGGAATATCTTACTAATGAACAAAAGCAGCATATCTCTTTTGGAAATGAAAAAACAGATTTAAAGATTGTTTTAGAAAAGAACATCAAAACACTTACTCCGGGAACAGATTTGGCTAAAGTATTTGCAATCGAAAGAATATATTTCGATTTAGATAAATATGATATCCGCCCAGATGCAGCTTTGGATATTAGTAAAGTTATTGTTGTTATGAATCAGTATCCTACTATGAAACTGGAAATTACTTCGCATACAGACAGTCGTGCTTCTAAATCGTATAACCTTATGTTATCACAAAAAAGAGCACAAGCTACTATGGATTTTATGGTAAAATCGGGCATTGCTAAAACCAGGTTAGCTGCCAAAGGATATGGAGAAAGCCAATTAATAAATAAATGCGCCGATGGTATAGAATGTTCTGAAGAAGAACATCAGCAAAACAGAAGAAGTCAGTTTATTATTATAGCTATGTGACGTGTGTAGAAAAAATATTAAAAATTGAAAATATAAATATGGTCAAGATTTTTTTAGAAAAACTGTTTTATAGAACCACTAATTTATTATTTAATCCCATAAAACGTTTGTTTTCCAAGAATGATTCAGATGCACTTTCAAGTAAAGGCATTGATTCAAATTGCAGTTTAAGTTTTTGGCTTATAGATTCTTATATGAACGATTTAATTGAAGAACCTTTGCTGGATGAACTTTCTGATGATAATTCTGAAATTGCCTTAGAGAATTGTGGTATGGGAGTTTGGCATTGGGAAATAACAACCAACATAATATTTTTTTCTGCTGAATCATTGAAAATTATTGAGTTAGAATCAGATGATGTATTTGACGATTGGGATAGATGGTTTAAAGTAGTGCATCCAGACGATCTTGAAATGTATACTTCATTTATTCTAAAATGTTTTGACACAGAAACAACCACTTATGAACATTGTTATCGGGTATTGACTAATAGCGGGCATTATAAATGGATTATAGACAAAGCCAAGGTAATTGCAAGAGATAATGATGGTAAACCATTGCGGCTAGCCGGGGTTCATACAGATGTTTATTTTCAAATCGAAAAAAGAAATGGAGAAGGAAAAAGAGGTGAGATATTATTTTAGTATATTTAAAAAATGCTGCAAATATTTTAAACCTTCTTTATAGATCGATTTTTATTAAATAGAAATTTCTTAATTCAATAATTATTAGACGTTTTTAAATAAAAAGAATGTGCTTATTTGCACAAAATAGCAATAATTAAATTTGATTAGAATGAAATTGAGGAGAAAACCCAAAAAGACATTAAAATACTATTTTGAAAAAAACTTTAATGATAAACAATTATGGAGATCTAACAGAGAAAATGTAGAGTTACTGGTAGAATTGGTGAACTTGGTTCGCCCTAAGAACCCAAAAAAGATAACTGTTGTAGATTTGTCTGAACTAATTGGTCTGCTTCAGGAAAATCCGAATTATCGTTATGCGCTGATGGACTGTATTAGTACTCATTTAGAAAAGAAAAAGTTCAATAAAATCCTTTCAGATGCAGGTATTCTTCAGGATGCTAATTTCTTTTTTGAAGTACGCAAGAGGATTTTTGCCAAATTAATTCCTGAGCAGCCTGAAAAGAATACATTACAATTTATCTTAAATCAGATATTCTTTGTCAATACAGACCCTTTATGGATTAATAAAATACCTCTGGAGCAAATACTGGAATTATTTTCCCTGCTTAAATTTCATTCTATTTATGGATTCAATGATGAGAATTCATCGTTTAATGAGCTTGTTTTTGCGATGGAAGTTATTACCTACCGCATCTGTGGATCTGCCATGGAAACAGATGTAATCCGGATGGTGCCGGAATATGAAAATCTTGAGAGCCCATTTCTTGCGTTTCAACGAGAACTATTGCTAATGAATGAGAAACTGATTGAATCTACTAAGAGTTTTATCAACGCAGATTATTTAGGCTATAAACAATTGATTATCCTGCATAAACAATGTACAGATTATATAGAAACAGCCTTTAAAAACAGTAATAAATTTGGTATTTCATTGCACGTAAATCAAAGTCTCTTGCGAATTCGTCAGCAACTTCAACGTCTAAAATCCCTATTACCACTTTTGATACAGGGTAAAGAAGAAGATGCTAAAAGGAATACGATTTCTCTTGCTTATAAACTGATTAAATACAATTGTGATAAAAACAATATTCAGAAATTAATTAATGAGAGTACCCAGCTTTTATCCTATGAAATAACCCAGCATACTGCCAATACAGGAGAACATTATATAACCAATAGTAGTAAGGAATATTATAAAATGCTCTACTCAGCAGTTGGCGGTGGTTTTATCGTAGGAATACTTTGTATTATCAAACTGTTATTAGGTAAAGTAGAAACTAGCGGATTTGGGCATGTTTTTTTATACAGCATGAATTATTCTATCGGATTTATCATAATTTACATCCTTGGGTTTACGCTGGCAACAAAGCAGCCAGCGATGACAGCTTCTGCACTAGTTAGAGCTTTACAAGAAGGATACAAACAAAAAATACAGGACAAACAAGAGTATAAGTATAAAGAGTTTGCTATATTTTTTGCCAGAGTCTTTCGCTCGCAGTTTATTGCTTTTGTAGGGAATGTAATTACCGCTTTTCCGGTTTCATTACTCACAATTTGGCTTATTGATAAAACGTTTCATTATAATATCGCTCAGGAAAAATGGCCAACTTTGATCAATGACTTAAACCCAGTTTATTCTGCAGCAATTTTTCATGCAGCTATAGCTGGGGTTTTTCTGTTTTTATCTGGTATTATTGCGGGCAGTATTGCCAATCGCGATAAGCATAATCATATTTACTATCGCATTCAGGAACATCCATTACTTAAGTTGAGCTTAGGAAAAACGTGGACTAAGAAATTGGCAGCATTGTATGAAAAAAAATGGGCTGGAATTATTTCCAATTTCTGGTTTGGTGTTTTTATGGGAAGTACAGCTTTTATCGGGATATTCTTTGGATTAAATATTGACATCAGGCACATTACTTTTGCCAGTGGAAATTTTGCGATGGGTTTATATGGAGCCAACTTTTATGTGAACAATTGGATGCTTTTCAGTTCAATCTTAGGTATTGCTCTTATCGGTTTGATCAATTTTATTGTTAGTTTCAGTTTGTCACTTGGGCTTGCATTTCGTTCACGAAACATTCCGCTTTCAGAATTAAGACTGATGACAGGGGCAGTATTAAAATATTTTCTAAGCAAGCCTTTGTATTTCTTTTTTCCACCAAAGAATAATACACTGCAATAGGATCTAAAATTTCGGCTCTGTCGCATTTAAAGCTAAGTTTTATTTTTGTCTTTTTTAATTCTTAAACTCATCAATACAAAAGGTCATTGCTATCCAAAGTCTATTATTCTGCAGGCAGTCTATTTCAAGCTTAGGTTTACTTTAAGTTATCGAGATGTTGAAGTGATCATGAAAATGCTAGGAGTTCATGTTGATCATGCTATCATTCAACGGTGGGTTTATAAATTTACGCCTTTCATTGAAGCTATTTTTAGCAGCTCTTCCCGCTATTCGTTCCAATCTTTTGTGCTGAACCCCAGCACAAAAGGATTTCACTGCACACGAGCGAAGCGAATTGGCGAAGCAATCGGGGCTAGGGCTGCTGAGGAGCCCGGCTCTTTAGACTAATAAAAATAAGGAAGGTTATAAAAAAAAGCGCCAATTGTCTTCAATTGGCGCCTTTTGGCTGTGGTGACTTCGACTGGACAAATTTCTATACATTTTATGGAAGATTTGAGGAGATTGGCTTACCATATCTAGTGTCTGTCTTTCATTGGCATTACGAATTTGGTTTAGATGTCCTTTTGGGGATTGAATTTAATTTGATTAATTTAAAATAATGGATTAATCCATTAAGAGAATTGAACACTCACAGAACTAGATTTATTTAGAATAATTTTATTTTTTTGTAATTAATCTGTATCCGTAAAATATCCTTTTTTTGTATCTGTAGCTTATATTTCATTTGCATTAATTTTGTCTCTGTATTTGGAATAACAAATAGATATATGGTACATATAATTGGTTATATAGCATTGCTATTAAATACATTTTCAATGACAATGAAAAATTTACTCTATCTAAGAGTAGTTTCTTTAATAGCAAACTTGATTTATATTTTTTACGGTATTTTGCTTGGCGTACCTCCAATGATTGTAGGTTGTGCATTAGCTATTCTAATACATTCTTATCGAATTTTTAAATTGCAAAAAGAAAAAAAGCAGTAATTACGAGGTGATTTGCTTGAATAGTTTTTATGGAAAAAAAAATTAAATATCAAATAGCTGAGAATGAGCAGGATTTTGAAAAATGTAAAGATATTATTGTGGAGTATCTAGATACATTAGGAATTGATCTTTCTTATATGAATCTGGATAATGAATTCGCAGAGATGAAACAGATGTATGGAGGAAGCCAGGGAACTTTTTTATATGCATTAGATGAAAAAGAAGTAATTGGCTGCGTGGGTGTGAGAAGAAATGAAACAGAGATTGCAGAACTCAAGAGGCTTTATGTTAAAGATTCTCACAGAGGTTATAAAGTAGGTGTTACACTTCTTGAAAATGCTCTTGAATCAGCAATAGCTCTTGGTTATAAAAAAATCAGGCTTGATGTAATCCCAACTCTGCAAAAAGCGAAAGAGCTTTATATATCGTTTGGATTTTATGAAATAGAACCTTATTTCAAGAATCCAGTTGAAGGTACAGTTTATATGGAAAAGCGTTTATAATGCCAAACCGCTTAAATCACTTTTTTATAAATTGGTACAGATTAAAGTTTTGTAACTTTGTTGGACACAGAATACTTGTGATATGAAAAAGGAAGTTTTATATCTTAAAATAGCCAGGGTAATTGAGGAACAGATTTTAAGCGGTACATTAACTCTTGGAGAAAAACTTCCATCAATCCGTGCTGTACAAAAGTTTTATAATGTCAGTATTAATACTGCTAAACAAGCATTTTTAGAATTAGAAAGTAAATCTCTTATTGAATCACGGCCTAAATCAGGCCATTTTGTAAGCAAAACTTCCCAGCGAAAATTTGCACTTCCTTCTGTAAGCACCTTGAATACTGTCCAAAAAGAGCGTTCATCGGAGGAGCTATTAAAGACTGTCTTCGATACATTGAACAATAAGAATATTACTCAGTTTTCTCTTGGAGTTCCAGACCAAACTCTTCTGCCGATTGCCAAATTAAATAAAGGAGTAATTACTGCAATGCGTAATCTAGAAGATGGAGGTACAAATTACGAAACAGCCCAAGGCAATGTCAATCTAAGAAGAACAGTTGCCAAATGGTCTTTGGTTTTAGAAGGTAAATTGACGGAGGATGATTTGGTTACCACAGCAGGGGCAATGAATGCTATTTTTAATTGTCTCAAAGCGGTTACTTCATCAGGAGATACTATAGCAATAGAAAGTCCAGCTTATTTTGGGATTCATCAAATAATAAAATCTTTAGGTTTAAAAGCGATAGAAATTCCAACACATCCTATTACTGGAGTTGACCTAGAAGCGGTAAAAAAGGTTCTTCCTCAGATAAAAGCCTGCTATTTCATTAGTAATTTTAGCAATCCATTGGGAAGTTTAATGCCCGATGATCATAAAAAAGAATTGGTAAGAATGCTTACTGAATTCAATATACCTTTAATTGAAGATGATATTTACGGTAATCTTTACTTTGGCGTTTCAAGACCTAAACCCTGTAAAGCTTTTGATGAAGCAGGAATTGTAATGTGGTGTGGTTCTGTATCCAAAACATTAGCACCTGGTTACAGAGTGGGATGGGTTGCACCTGGAAAATTTAAAGAAAAAATTATCCGACAGAAATTTTCACAAATGGTTTCGACACCCACATTGTATCAGGAAGTTATTGCTGATTTTATGGAGAATGGTAGGTACGATCATCATTTACGAACTTTCAGAAATAAATTATATTCGAACTGTCTACAGTTTCAGCGGGCTATAGAAGATTATTTTCCAGACAATACTAAAATATCGCAGCCACAGGGAGGTTTTATGTTATGGCTTGAACTGGATAAATCGATTGATACAGCACAATTATTCGGTAAGGCAATTCAGCAAAAAATCAGTTTTGCTCCCGGCAGGCTTTTTTCGCAGCACAACCAGTTTAATAATTGCATGCGATTGAATTTTGCACTCAAATGGAGCGACAAATTGGATGATGACCTTAAGTGCTTAGGGGAAATCGTAAAAAAAGAATTAAAAACTGCATCCTATTAAATTGTAATAACTGTATCTGTAATCATACCGTTAAGATTTCTAGATTTGCTGAAAAAGATACTACAATGAATCGTACTGAAGATCATATCTACATTATTGGGAACGGCGTAATCGGAAAGGCTCTTGCCGTCGCTTTAACTTTAAATGGAAGAAAAGCGACCATTCTTCGAGGAAGTATAGATAATCAGCCTGAAGGTATTGAAAATATACAGGTAGAAATTGAAAGTAAAATTATAGAGGCGGATATTCGTGTGAGCTCACTTTCTAACTTCGAAAGGCTTGATGGAATTATATTACTCACCAATAAGTCATTTGGAAACAGTGTTCTTGCTGATAAACTGAAAGATAAAACTGGAAAATCGCCAATTGTCTTTCTTCAAAATGGACTGCATATTGAAAATAGTTTTATTGACAAAGGCTTTGATGAACTATACAGATGTGTTTTACTGGCAACAAGCGAATCATTAGAAAATAATAAAGTTAGATTTAAATTAGTTGCCCCATCTCCAATTGGAATTGTTAAGGGATCGAATGAAATTCTTCAAGAAATTGTTGATGTACTCAACACTGGTCTTTTTTCATTTAGAAATGAAGAGGATATCCAAACGCTTATTTGGAAAAAAGTAATCAGTAACTGTGTATTCAATTCTATCTGTCCTCTGCTAGAAACTGATAACGGAATTTTTCAACGTAATGATCGAGCACTTCAAATTGCTAAAACAGTTACAGCTGAGTGTTTATTGGTAGCCAAAGAATATGGCATCGATTTAACGATGGAAACTGTTTTAGAAAACGTACTTGCTATTAGTAAAATGTCTGACGGACAAAAAATATCAACCTATCAGGATATATTAAATAATAGAGAAATCGAAATAGAAACTATGAATTTAGCTATTGCAGAATCAGCGATTCTAAAAGGAAATATTTCTGTACCTGTTACTGAGATGCTTGGTCAATTAGTAAAAATAAAGTCAGAAATATCAAGAAAGTAATATTATCTTAGAATTATGAATAAGAAAGAAAGTAGTCCTTGGAACGAAATACCTTTAGAAGATTATGAAAACCATATGTCTCATAATTCGGTTGGTCAATTGGAGATTCTGAATTTTTTGACCAAAAAATATCTAGATAAAATAAAACCTAAAATTTGTCTCTTTATTGGCGTTGCAGGCGGAAATGGCTTAGAACATATTGATAATACAATTACTCAAAATGTAATTGGAGTCGATATCAATCAAAGCTATCTTGATGTAACGAAAGAAAGATATGAGCAAAAAATCAACAATCTAGAGCTTATAAATTTTGATATAGCCACAGATACAAAAGTATTTTGCAAAGCTGATTTTATATGGGCTGGTTTAGTATTAGAATATACTGGAATTGATAAAAGTCTAGAATTTTCAATAAATAATCTTCAAGCA
>NZ_OY730257.1 GCF_963422545.1 uncultured Flavobacterium sp. | reverse complement strand
AAGTAATTTATCTCCTGCAAAAATAGAGTTTGCACCGGCAAAAAAGCACATTGCCTGTCCTTCACGGCTCATATTTGTTCTTCCTGCAGATAAACGAACCTGAGTGTCCGGCATTACAATTCTTGTAGTAGCCACCATTCTGATCATTTCCCAGATTTCAACTGGTTTTTCTTCTTCCATCGGAGTTCCTTCAACAGCAACCAATGCATTAATTGGCACAGATTCCGGTTGTGGGTTTAAAGTAGAAAGTGCAACAAGCATTCCGGCTCTGTCCTCGATACTTTCTCCCATTCCAATAATTCCTCCACTACAAACTGTAACATTCGTTTTACGAACATTCTCGATAGTTTGCAAACGGTCTTCAAAACCACGTGTCGAAATTACATCTTTATAATATTCTTCAGAAGTATCTAAGTTATGATTATAAGCATATAAACCAGCTTCAGCCAAACGTTGAGCTTGGTTTTCGGTAATCATACCTAAAGTACAGCAAACCTCCATATCTAGTTTATTAATGGTACGAACCATTTCAAGAACCTGATCAAACTCTTCGCCGTCTTTTACATTTCTCCAGGCAGCTCCCATACAAACACGAGATGATCCGCTTGATTTTGCACGCAAAGCCTGAGCTTTTACCTGACTTACACTCATTAAATCATTACCTTCAACACCCGTGTTATATCGGGCAGCTTGCGGACAATATCCACAATCTTCCGGACAGCCTCCGGTTTTGATAGAAAGTAATGTTGATACCTGAACTACGTTCGGATCATGTTTTTGTCTATGTATAGAGGCTGCTTCATAAAGCAAGTCCATCATAGGTTTATTATATATGGCGATTATTTCGTCTTTTGTCCAATTGTGTTTTGTAATGCTCATCGATACATTGTTTTTGAAGCCTCAAAAGTAGTTAAATTGTTCTAATCAACCAATGCTGAATCCTGTAAATGAATATTTGATACCTATTTTCAAAAAAGAAACACTCTAAAATCACATAATTATATTTTTTTATGATTTTAGAGTGCTAAAAGATCTATTTTATTTTGAAAAATTAATCGGCTACATATTTATTATTCCAATATAACATCGTCATTAAGGTGACAATGACTGATGATGCAATTCCTTCAAATAATAAACAGATGCAATAAGTTGGTACTGATGGATTTCCTCCAAACATAAAAGTTGCCGACAACGTTTTTACATAGGCATCTCCACCTCTTGCATAACTGTAAATTAATAATCCTAAAACGCTTAATGCCACACCAACTACTGAGGTTGTCATTGCAGATACAGCATTAGATAAAAAATCGGTTTCTCCCTCGTGTAGGTTCATTCGCATCGTTTTATTTACACCATAAAATATAAAAAATACGTTTAGAACACGTAAATAGAATAAATGAGCTAAACCTAACAGTTCCATCAATAAAAAAAAGATACCTATTCCTAGGAATATCAAAAAACCATTGGTTATTTCTTTAGGCAGTTTCATAGTGGTTATTTTTAAAGAAGTTAATAGCAAACATTTGACAAACAGAGTTCTATATCAAATTTACTAAAAAAATAACTAAGATGATTTAAAAAAAACAAAAAGTATGTAGAGGATTAATCAATAAATGCGTGGTAAAGGTGAACTGTAGTCCCTACGCGACTTTTGTACAGACAGGATATTGTTCTGCTGCCAATATTTAAGTTCTAAAGAAGTATATCTCGTAGAGATTATATGTTGGTAGAAAATTTGTTGAAAGTCGATGTTTTGTCCCGTAGGGACTATACATTTCATAAACAATAATAAAATTACGCTTCCGCCAAAAAAAAGCGAAAGAATGATAATTAAAAAATAAATATTCTTTTAAAGCTGACTCACAAAAGCCAAAGCATTTGCCTTATCCCGATTTAATTGTTCTTTCAATAAATCTACCGAACCAAATTTTTGCTCTTCGCGAAGATATTCTAATAATGAAACCTCAATTTTTTGACCATAAATATCAGCATCAAAGTCAAAAAGATTTACTTCGATGGTTTGTTTTTGACCGTTTACAGTTGGATTAAAACCGATATTCATCATCCCGAAAACTTCCTTTTGATCGACAATGGCTTTAACTACATAAACACCATTTTTTGGAATTAATTTATAATCTTCTTCAATTTGGATATTTGCCGTTGGAAAACCAATAGTTCTGCCCAATTGTTTTCCTTTTACAACTTCACCGGACAAAAAGTAATCGTAACCCAGATAATCATTGGCCAGAGCCATATTTCCTTCATTCAGCGCTTTTCTGATTTTGGTCGAACTTACAGAAACATCCTGAATTTCCTGAGCCGAAATTTGCTCAACTTCAAAACCATATTCGATTCCAAAAGCGATCAAATCATCAATATTTGCCGTTCTGTTTCTTCCAAAACGATGATCGTGACCTATAATTATTTTTTGAATATGAAATTGATCCACTAAAATAGAATGTACAAACTCTTCGGCAGTTAATCTTGAAAAACTTTCGTTAAACGGATGAATAACAAGATTTTCAATTCCGGTTGCTTCCAGAAGTTTAGATTTTTCAGAAATAGTATTTAAGAGTTTAATTTCTGATTTTTCTTGTAAAACCATTCGTGGATGCGGAAAAAAAGTAAGTACTAAACTTTCGTATTTTCCGTTTTCAGTATTTTGAGTAACTCGTTCCAGAATTTTTTTATGACCAATATGCACACCGTCAAAGGTGCCAAGTGTTAAAATCGTTTTCTTGGTTGACTGAAAATCGTTTATAGAATGAAAGAGCTTCAAAACAAATAATTTAAGATGGTGCAAATTTATACTATCTATTTTAAATTTGGTACTACGCCCAATTGATTTTTGATGATATTCTGTTTCTTTTTGTGAAAAAGAGCATACTCGTCGAGTAAAAAGCATTAATTGTCGTATTTATGTAAGAATTTAATTTAATTCGTTTAATTTTGATTTCTAAATACCAACATATAGCATGAAAAAACAATTACTTTTATTATTGATTATATTTTGTTGCGCAAATGTTCATGCTCAAAGCGATGACTTATGGCAAAAAGTTAGTTCGAATACGACACTTAGTAAAAGAACAAATGCGATTGATTCAGATAAATTATACTATAAATTAAATTCTGAATTTTTACAAGCAAAATTATTTTCTACAACAAATAAAACTTCAAAAAGTAGTACGACAGAAATTACGATTCCGAATGCGAAAGGCGTTTTAGAGCGATTTCAGGTTTGGGAATCTTCGAATTTTGAACCCGAATTACAAGCTAAATATCCAGAAATCCGAGCTTATGAAGGAAGCGGTTT
Source organism: uncultured Flavobacterium sp. (assembly GCF_963422545.1). Classification (NCBI taxonomy): domain Bacteria; kingdom Pseudomonadati; phylum Bacteroidota; class Flavobacteriia; order Flavobacteriales; family Flavobacteriaceae; genus Flavobacterium; species uncultured Flavobacterium sp. The sequence goes on along the minus strand of NZ_OY730257.1, from coordinate 192,272 downwards.
AGATGATAAAACGGCTAAAATTCACTTTAGTGTAGCACCAATAGGAATGCAGACTATGGTACTTCGCGCTGATAAACCAACAGAATTTATAGAGCAAAATCCAGAGGACAAAAGCGGATATGTATTGTATACTTCTACTAGTAATCTTAATTCAACTTCTCGATTAGTTTGCGGACTTAAAGATCTTACTTCAAATAATAATTCAACAAAAAAGACAGCAAAAACAACGGTAAATAATAAAGTTTTTAAAACTTTAAGATTAGCATTGTCTTGTACTGGAGAATATACAGCTTTTTTTGGAGGCACAAAAGCAGGAGCATTAGCCGGAATGAACGCTTCTTTAACAAGAGTCAATGGTGTTTTTAATAAAGATCTGGCGGTAAAATTAATTTTGATTGCTAATAATGATGCAGTAATTTATACTAATGCAGCTATAGATCCCTATTCTAATGCTAGCGATGGTACAAAAGATTATCCGGGTACTACTGATTACCAAGTATGGAATATAGAAGTGCAAAACAATTTAACGAGTGTAATAGGCGAAGCAAATTATGATATCGGGCATTTGTTTGGAGCTTCCGGTGGAGGAGGAAATGGAGGTTGTATAGGTTGTGTTTGTACCAGTCCACCAGCAGTAAACACTATTGGTAAAGGAAGTGCTTATACATCGCCATCTGATGGGAAACCACAAGGAGATACTTTTGATATTGATTTTGTAGCACATGAAATAGGGCATCAATTAGGGGCAACACATACTTTTTCTTATTCTATTGAAGGTACCGGAACTAGTGTTGAGCCAGGAAGTGGTTCTACACTTATGGGATATGCAGGAATAACAGATTATGATGTTCAAAATAATTCAGATGATTATTTTGCTTACACCAGCATTTTGCAAATTCAGGATAACCTGGCTACAAAAAGTTGTCCGGTTAGTACTTCTTTGACTAATAATCCTCCAACAATAAACGCAGGTTCAGATTATACAATTCCTTTTAGTACAGCATTTGTTTTAACCGGTACAGGTTCTGATCCCGAAGGAGATTCGATTACTTATACCTGGGAACAAAATGATAGCGCAACCACAACAGATAAAAGCAATAGTATTGCTTATCCCACAAAACCAGATGGTCCATTGTTTCGATCATTGCCACCTACAAGTTCGCCAGTTCGATATATGCCCGCTTTTAGCTCAGTACTTCAAAATAAACTGACAACACGTTGGGAATCTGTTTCGTCTATTGCAAGAACGTTGCATTTTACTTTAACAGGACGAGATAATGCAGCTTTAGGAACGGCACAAACTAACACAGATGCTATGATTGTAACCGTTGCTTCATTTGCAGGACCATTTGCAGTTACCTCACATACGAATAAAGATGTAAGCTGGTGGCAGGGATTAAGTGAAACCGTAACCTGGAGCGTAAATAATACCAATACATTGTTTGGCTCTTCTACAGTGAATATAAAATTATCGACAGACGGAGGTTTGACATTTCCGATAACTTTAGCTGCAAATACGCCAAATGATGGTTCAGAAGTTATAACACTTCCTACAAGTGTACCATCATCAAAAAATTGTAGAATTTTGATTGAGCCGGTATCGAATATTTATTATGCAGTAAACATTGAGCCATTTGCAGTAGGATATACCTCGACAACAACTTGTGATACGTATAGCTTTGGAAGTTCTTTTAATATTCCATTTTCAAGTACTTTCACTTCTAAAACCATAACTGTGCCTGCTTCAACAGGAATAGTGACAGATGTAAATGTTTCAGTAAATGTAACACATGACAGACTTTCTGATTTAGAGATTCAGGTTGTAAATCCACAAGGAACAGTTGTTAATTTATTTAATAAAGGATGTACCGGAGTAAGTTCTACTTTGGCGCTACAGTTTGATGACGATGGAGTAAATTTAGATTGTAGTAAAACAACCTCACAAATTGTGCTTCCGGTTGATGCTTTGAGCATTTTTAATGGTCAGAATCCTCAGGGAAATTGGACTTTTAGAGTTCGTGACGCCGTTACAGGAATGTTTGGAACAATAAATTCTGCTTCAATAAATATTTGCACCCAAAATTTTACTTTAGGAACACCTGATTTAAACACCATAGATTTTGTTCTTTATCCAAATCCAAACAAAGGAAACTTCACAATTCAATTTGAAAGTGATGCTACGAATAGAGTTCAGGTTTATGTGCACGATATTTTAGGTAAAAAAGTATATTCTAATTCTTTTGATAACACTTCTAATTTTAATCAAAATATTCAATTATCAAATGTGTCTTCGGGTATCTATCTTGTAACGGTTATTGATGGCGATCGAAGAACAGTTAAGAAAATTGTAGTGAATTAATTTTGCCCACAGATTTTACGGATTAAACAGATTGTCACGGATTTTTGTTTTATAATCGTTTATTAGTTTAATTCTCTCGTTAATATTGTAGAGATGCACGGCAGTGCATCTTCATAATCTAAATAAATAATATTTAACCCGCGTAAACCCGCTTAATCCGTAAAATCTGTGGGCCAATTAACTTGGAATTTGGAATTTATTTTTTGAAATTTCCTGTAAAGGTTAAGAGTTTGCCATTGCCATACAAACAATGCTGATTTTTGCTCCCGGGATTTTTAATAAAGCGCGTGAACAAGCTTCAAGCGTGGCGCCAGTTGTAAGAACATCATCGACGATTAGAAAATGTTTGTTTTGATAATCTTCTGAGTTTTTTGAATCAAAGATGTTTTCGATATTGTCAGATCTTCCTGCGAGATTCTTTTTTGATTGTGTTTTAGAATATGTTTTTCGATATAAAATAGAATCGTTGTACGGGATATTCAGTCCTTCAGACAAAGTTTGTCCAAAAGTAGTAACCTGATTATAACCTCTTTCTTTTAATTTTTTTGGATGAAGCGGAACCGGAATTATAATATCAAAAGGAGTTTCCAGATTCAATTCTTTTAAATCCGCTGCATACCAATTTCCTAAAACGGTGCCAATTTCTTCGTGACCTTTGTATTTTAAATTGTGAATGAGTTCCTGAACGATTCCTTTTTTGTTAAAATATAAAAGGGCCGAAGCATGTTCGATCTCAACTTTGCCATAAAATTTTTTGACAGCTTCATTTTTGGTATCCAGATGATATTGAGTAAGAGGCATTTCATGGCGACAGCTTGTGCATAAAACAGTTTCGTTCGTGACCAAAACGCGATGACATCCCGCGCAAACTTTAGGAAAAAAGAGGTCGATTATAAATTTAAACACAAATAGAAAGAATTTAGTTACAAAAATAACAAAATCAATCCTGCAATCTTTGTATTTTTTCTTTTTTTTAAACGTACTTTTTATATTTTTGCATCACTATGGCAAAACAAGAAGATTTATTTAAGAATGTGGTTTCGCACGCAAAAGAGTACGGATTTATTTTTCCGTCAAGCGAAGTATACGATGGATTGAGTGCAGTCTATGATTATGCACAAAATGGTGTCGAGTTAAAAAAGAATATCCGTGAATATTGGTGGAAATCAATGGTTCAGATGAATGAAAATATTGTCGGCCTTGATGCTGCAATATTGATGCATCCAACAACTTGGAAAGCTTCAGGCCACGTTGATGCTTTTAATGATCCGTTAATTGACAATAAAGATTCGAAAAAAAGATATAGAGCTGACGTTTTAGTAGAAGAATATGCTGAAAAGTTAAATATAAAAGCTAAAACAGAGATTGATAAAGCCAGAGTTCGTTTTGGTGATGCTTTTAACGAAGAAGAATTTATTACGACAAATGCTCGCGTGGTAGGATATCTTTCAAAAAACAAAGAAATTTTAGCAAGACTTGCAAAAGGAATGACTGATGATCTTCAGGATGTAAAAGCTTTAATCGAAGAATTAGAAATTGCTGATCCTGAAACCGGTTCTCGTAACTGGACAGACGTAAAGCAATTCAACTTAATGTTCGGAACTAAACTTGGAGCTTCTGCAGATTCTGCAATGGATTTATATTTGCGTCCGGAAACAGCTCAGGGTATTTTTGTGAACTTTTTAAACGTTCAGAAATCTGGTCGTATGAAAGTTCCTTTTGGAATCGCTCAAACCGGTAAAGCGTTCAGAAATGAGATTGTTGCAAGACAATTCATTTTCCGTATGCGTGAATTTGAACAAATGGAAATGCAATTTTTCGTTCGTCCGGGTGAAGAAATGAAATGGTACCATCACTGGAAAGAAGCCCGTTTAAACTGGCACTTATCATTAGGATTAGGAAAAGAAAATTATCGTTTTCACGATCACGAAAAATTAGCACATTACGCAAATGCAGCTGCTGATATCGAGTTTAATTTCCCATTCGGATTCAAAGAACTAGAAGGTATTCACTCTCGTACTGATTTCGACTTAAAAGCGCACGAACAATATTCAGGTAGAAAATTACAATATTTTGATCCGGAATTGAATGAAAACTATGTGCCATATGTAGTAGAAACTTCAGTAGGATTAGATCGTATGTTCCTGGCTGTTTTTGCAACTTCATTACAAGAAGAAGTTTTAGAAGACGGTTCAACAAGAACAGTTTTAAAATTACCGGCTGTTTTAGCGCCAACAAAAGCTGCCGTTTTACCATTAATTAAAAGAGATGGATTACCTGAAATTTCTAAAAAAATCATCGAAGATTTAAAATGGGATTTCAATGTAGCGTATGATGAAAAAGATGCTGTAGGACGTCGTTACAGAAGACAAGATGCTCTTGGAACTCCGTTTTGTATTACAGTAGATCATCAGACTATCGAAGACGAAACAGTAACAATTCGTCATAGAGATACAATGAAACAAGACCGTGTAAAAATTTCTGAATTGAAAGACATTATCGAAAACGAGGTTTCTATGAAAAACTGGTTGATGAAAATGTAAATTTTTATACTTAATGATATAAAATCCCAAATTCCTTTATGGAATTTGGGATTTTTTTAATTCAAAAATGTGTATTTTGTCGATGAAATTTGCATTTCAGCTTTATGTTTTAACATTTGTTTGTAATGTGTTAACATTGAAAAGTTTAGATAAATGAAATCTGTAATTTTGATCGCAAAAAATATATTAAAAGTAAATTTTTTCAAAAGTATTGATGAAACTAAAGGAATAGTTGTGGTGGATTCATGAAAAATCAACAAAAACTAACATTGAAAAAGTATTCGTATATTATTATTGACGATGATGTAGAAAGTATTTTGAAGACCAAAACAATTGCAGAAGGGTTTTCAGAATTAACTTTTGCAGCATCGGCGACTAATTATCCTGAAGGCTTAAATTTAGTTTTGGAGCACAAGCCTTCGATTGTTTTTCTGGAAATAGATCCCAAAGATAGATCCAGTAATTTATCGCTTGCTTTTATTAACGAATTGCACAGGTTTTTATCAGTTTTGCCTAAAATAATTGTTACTACTACTAAAAAAGAATGGGCTTTTGACGCCATTCAGTATGGTGTTTTTGATTATATCTTAAAGCCGATATTGACAATTGATATGCTGAAAAGTATTCTTAAATTGAATAAAGAAGTTGTTGAGGTCAATGTTGTAAGTGCTTGTCAGGGAATTACTTCTCCAATAATTCCGAATGAAAAAATTTCTCAAATTGTTGAAAACTCATTGTTGATATGTGTGAAATCTTATGGGGATTATCGTTACATTAGCTCATCAGATATTTCGTATTTTCAAGCTGATAATAATTCGACCGATATTTATTTGAATTCCGGCGAAATGATTACAGCTTTTAAAACATTGAAACATTTTGAAAGTATTTTGCAGCATCCGTTTATTCGAATTCATAATAGTTATATTATCAATCGAAATTATATTGCACGGATTCATAACGGAAATTCAATCTGTTATATTAAAAATTCTTCGAAAAAAATTCCTTTTTCGAAAACCTATAAATCAAACATAGATTTAATTATTGCTGATTTTTCAGTAGGAAATTATTTAGAGGTCTAAGAATTAGATGTTTACATATATTTCACGTTCATTGACTATCAATTGGGCATGTTCTACCATAAACCTGTTTTTTCATATAAGTTTTTTGCATTTGTAGAGTTAGCTTTACACTATGATTCGCACCCGGCGATGATTCCCCCAAAAACCTTAAATCAATCATCTAAAACCTAGAAAACATGAAAAAAGCAGCTTTAACATTCGGACTATTTTCTTTGATAATGGTAGCAACTTCATTCGCAACTCCAGAGAAAAAAAATAAATCAATTGCAGGAAATATTGATATAATGATCGGTGTCGATGGAAATGGTACAAGAGACGGCAGGCATAAAGTTGATGTTGCCGGAATAGGAACAAAATCAGATATAAATTATAGCAGTTTAAAGAACTTTGATACTGATCGTCAATCAAGACGAATTGATGTTAAAGTAGACTAAAAAAAAACATTTAAGATTAAGAAAAGGCTGTCATTTTTTTGACAGCCTTTTTTTTTCGTCTATAGTTTTTAGTATTTTTGGTAAAATTCAAAAAACTGTTGAAAAATAACTACTTAATATTATTGTTCTTATGTGTTGCTTTTTTTGGTTGTACCAAAAAAATCAATGGAGATAAAAATGTAAATTTATCAGAAGATAGTTTAGGCTCTTATTTGTCATTAGCTAATGATATTAAGTTGCCTTTTAAGTATAGGCAACAATATAATGAAAAGGCATTTGCAATAATTATAGATCAGAAAGATGATTCAATTAATAAAGTGAATCTTTTTAAAGTAGCCAATCGATATTATAATATGAATGATTGGCGGTCCTATCTGAAAATAACAAAATTAATTTTAGAGCGATCTAAGAATTCAAAGGACTCTGTCCACATGGCTAAGGCATATAGTTATTTAGGAGACTATTATGGGTCTCAATCTATATCTGATAGTGCGTTTCTTAATTATTTTAAAGCGGAAAAAGTTTATCTGAAAATAAATGATAGATATAGCTTAGCTAAAACCTTTATTGATAAAGCAAATTTGCAATATAATGAAGGAGATTATTTTGAAAGCGAAATAAGTATTTTTAAAGCACTTCGGATTTTAAAACAAGAAAAAAATGTCAGTGATCAACTTTATGATTGTTATAATTTATTAGGAATATTGTATAATGAGCAAGAGGAATTTGATAAGGCACTTGAATTTCATCAAAAAGCGTTAGGTACCCTTGCAGACAAATCGATTCCAGCAGAATTTCAATTAAAGGCAACTTCGTTAAATAATATAGGATTCGTTAATTTAAGAATGCGGAATTATAGCAAAGCCAAATTGTATTTTCAAAAAAGTTTGGAACAAAAAAATTTATTCGAAGAGAATACAACATTATACGCTATTGTATTAGATAATTTAGCTTATTCAAAGTTTAAATTAAAAGAATCTGAAGGATTGCCGAAGCAATTCTTCGAAGCTTTAAAAATTAGAGATAGTCTGGGACTTAAATCAGGAGTTGTATTAAATAAAAATCATTTGTCTGAATATTATGCTTTTAAAAAAGATACTTTTAAGGCAATTCAATATTCAAAGCAAGCATTAGCTTTATCCAAGAATTCAAATATAATTAGAAATATATTAGAATCTCTTGAACAAATTGCTATTGTAGATCCAAAAAATGCTTCAGCTTATTCAAAAGAGTATATTCAATTTAATGAAAAGTTGGTAAAAGCAGAACGCAAAATGGGAGAAAAATTCTCTCGTATTGAATATGAAACCAATGAAATAAAGGATCAAAATTCAAATTTGCAGGAGAAAAACAAGACTTTAGTCTATGTCTTTAGTATTTGTACTTTGATAGGTTTATTTTTCTATGTTTACAAAACGCAACAAGCCAGAAACAGAGAGTTACTTTTTAAGCAACAGCAGCAAATCGCAAACGAGAATATTTATAATTTGATGATTTCGCAGCAAAATGATATTGAGATGACTCGTATCAAAGAAAAGAAAAAAGTTGCTCAGGAATTGCATGACGGAGTTTTGGGCAGAATGTTTGGAGTCAGAATCAGTTTAGATAGTTTAGATAAATTAGATGAAGCGCACGCAGCACCCAAAAGAAAGAAGTATTTAACGGAACTTAAACATATTGAGGAAGATATACGTGAAATTTCGCACGATTTAAATCGGGAAAAATCAGAATTAATTAATAATTTTGTTGCAATTTTAAACAAATTGTTTGAAAACCAACAAAACACATATATTTCTAAATTGATTACATCATTTGATTCTCATATTAAATGGGAATTAGTGAGTAACATGGTTAAGATTAATTTGTATCGAATTATTCAGGAAGCTCTCCAAAATTGTAATAAATATGCAAAAGCAACTACAATTGGAGTGGAGTTTAAAAGCGAGATAAATCATTTGATTCTTTCGATTTCAGATGATGGAGTTGGTTTTAATGTCAGGAAGGCCAAGAACGGAATAGGATTGCATAATATTCAATATAGAGCAGCAGAATGTAAGGGTACAGTTACGATAAAGTCTGCCAAAGGAGAAGGAACAGTTCTCATAATTAAAGTCCCAATTGATCAAAAAATTAACCTACAGAAAAATGACAGTTGACCTAACCACTACATTTTCGCAAGTTGCCAGGCGAAATATTTTAATAGTAGACGATCATCCTTTTATTATCGAAGGATATAAAAACGCTATTACACGATACAATCCTAAAGCATATGAGTTTCTTATTGCGCAGGCTCATGATTGTAAATCAGCTTATGATTTATTAGAAAATGTCGAAACCCCAAATTTTGATGTTGCTTTTTTAGACATAAGCATGCCTTCTTATGAAGAAAAAGATATTTTTTCAGGTGAAGATTTAGCAAAATTGATCTTAAAGCAAATGCCCAATTGCAAGATCATATTGTTAACGATGTACACAGAATTGCTGAAGATCAAAACAATCATCCGGACAATAAACCCAAATGGATTGATTATCAAAAACGACCTTACATTTGATGAATTGCTTTTTGCATTTGATAAAGTAATGAAAAATGATAAATACTATAGTCAGTCTGTAGTAAAAATGGTCAATCAATCGACACATAATTCAATAGAAATAGATCAGTTTGACAAGCAGATATTGTTTCATTTGTCCAAAGGAACAGAGCATCATACGATGCCACAGTATATTCCAATTTCTTTAAATGCAATCGAAAAACGTAAAATCAATCTCAAAGAATTGCTAAAGATAAAAACCGGTTCAGATGATGAATTGGTAAAAGAAGCTAAAAGTAAAGGGCTCTTTTAAAAGTAAAACTCCAAGAATAAAAAATTCCAAATCCCAATAACATGACTAGCATAATTGGGATTTGGAATTTTTTATTTTTGGAATTTAAAAAAGTTATTCACTCAAAGCATCCCAGCCACGAGCTTTTAAAGCAATTTTTGTGTTGGCACGTGTTACCAGATGAATCCCTTCACTTTCTTCTGCCATATGACCAATAATAGAGAAGTTTGGATTCCCTTTTATCTTATCAAAATCATTAATATCGATTGTGAAAAGTAATTCATAATCTTCACCACCATTAATAGCCACAGTTGTACTGTCGATATTAAACTCTTCGCAAGTCGAGATAAATTGAGGATCTAACGGAAGTTTATCTTCATATAAATTACAACCAACTTTTGATTGTTTACATAAATGAATAATCTCAGACGATAATCCGTCCGAAATATCGATCATAGAAGTTGGTTTAATTTCAAGAGCATGCAATAAAGTACGAACATCCTTTCTAGCCTCAGGTTTTAACTGACGCTCGATCAAATAACTGTACATATCAAGATCAGGTTGACTATTTGGATTCACGTGAAAAACTTGTTTTTCGCGTTCTAAAACCTGTAATCCCATATATGCAGCACCAATATCACCAGTAACAACAAGTAAATCGGTTTGTTTTGCGCCATTTCTATAAACAATTTCCTCTTCATTAGCTTCACCAATTGCGGTAATGCTAATAATTAATCCTTTTTGAGATGAGGTAGTATCGCCGCCAATAACATCAACTTTATATTCTTTTGCAGCGTGTGTAATCCCTTCAAATAGTTCTTCTAATGCTTCTAGTGGAAAACGATTAGAAACAGCCACAGAAACCGTTATTTGCGTTGGTTTGGCATTCATTGCACAAATGTCAGACACATTTACAACAACTGCTTTATATCCTAAATGTTTTAAAGGCATATAAGCCAGGTCAAAATGTACGCCTTCAATCAATAAATCTGTAGAAACAACTACTTTTTTATCCTTAAAATCAAGAACTGCAGCATCATCTCCTATACTTTTTAAAGTAGATTCCTGAGTAACATCAAAATTTTTGGTTAAATGTTCAATTAAGCCAAACTCGCCTAATTGCGCTATACTGGTACGTTGCGGATTTTTATCTTCGATCATTTTTTTGTAAGTTCCAATGTTTTTAAGCCGCAAAGGTACAAATTTTAATTTCGTAAATTTATAGGCGCTCAGGTATGTAGAGATGCATTATTGTGCATCTCACATCCTGTAACCACAATTTAATTCCGTATCAAACCCGACAGGTTTTAAAAACCTGTCGGGTTTAACGCAATGTGAATAAAATGGGGTTACGTTGCCTGAGACGCACTGCTGTGCGTCTCTACAACAGGAAATAAAAAATATTTTATTTTTTTATTTCCTACTGACAAACTGTTGTCACCGACCCTTAATAATTTTGAAGTATTAAAAAATATAAAACTTTAAAACTATGAAAACATTAGCAGCCCAAGTAATTACTCCTGAAGATTTGTTGAAACAATGGCAAGGACACCGTGCTCTTACACGTCACGTAATTGAAGCTTTTCCTGAAAAAGATTTCTTTGAATTTTCGATAGGAGGAATGCGACCTTTTTCTAAAATGGTAGATGAACTTTTAGCTATTGCAGCTCCAGCCTTAAAAGGAATTGTAAACAGAGATAGTCAACCATATACAGAAGGAACTGAAAAGTTGATTTTTAAAGCACAATATCTTGAAAAATGGGATGAATCAACAGCAGAAATTAATAAATATTGGGAACAATTATCGATTGAAGATTTTAGCGAAACCTTTAATTTATTTGGTCAATATGAATTTCCTATAATTCACAATGTGTTATATTTTATTGATAATGAAGTTCATCACCGCGGACAAGGATATGTATATCTAAGAGCTTTAGGGATTGTACCTCCTTTTTTCTGGGAGAGATAGAATAATAATCAAGATGTTTTTAATGAACAAAATCAATTCATTCAAGTGTATAATATAAATCAAATGTTATGAGTTTAAAAAAGATAATGGCAAATTATGCGGCCTATAATTTATGGGTAAATCAACAATTTGTGAATTGGCTAACTCCAAAATCTGACGAGTTGCTGCATAAAGAACTTCCTTCGAGCTATTCAAGCATTATTAAAACACTTAATCATATTTGGGAAACAGAGCAATATTGGTTTTCTGTAATAGCCGAAACTGCTTTGCCTGAAAGAAAAGAAAATGTTGATTTAAATAAGAATGAAATATTTGAAGGTTTATTGAATACATCTGCAAAATTATCCGAGTATATATCATCATTATCAGACGAACAACTATATAAAGCCATTAAAATCGAAAATCCATGGTTTCAATGCGAGTTGCCAGTTTCTGATTACTTATTGCAAGTAATAAATCATGGCACTTATCATAGAGGACAAATTGTAACCATTGGGAGAAATATTGGTATAACCGACGCTTCAAATACAGATTATAATTTTTATAATGTAGTAAAAGCGCAATAATAAATTGGAAACTCCCAAAGACGAACGTAATTTCATCTTTGGGAGTTTTTTAGGATAATCTCTTTTTATAAATTTCAATTAATTCCAGTACTCTGGTTTTAAGGCTTTCGGGTTCCAGAATTGTAGCATAATCTCCAAACATCAATAGCCAGCGAGAAAAGTGATCATGAACATTTCGTGACATAAAGGTCATTTCTATCTGACCATCAACTTCTCTTTCAGAAATATAACCATGATATTTTTGTTCATAACGAAGGTGAGTTAGGATTTTTTTCGAAACTAAAATTCGAACTTTAGTTGTTGGAATAGTTTCTGATTTAACTAAATATGTTTCTAAAGAATCATGTTCAATCGTAAATTCTAAATCGGTTTTCTGAATTCCTTGGATTCTGTCTGTTCTAAATTGCCTATAATCTTGTCGAAGATGGCAATAACCCAAAAAATACCAATTGTTGTGATCGTGAAAAACACCAACAGGTTCAATGTTTCTATTACTTGCTTGTTCAGCTTCGATAGTTTTATAAGAAAGAAGAATCTGTTTTTTCTCGGCAATACTTTCGAATAAAACGGCCAAAGTATTAGGCGAACTATCATGAAATAAAGGCTCTTGCGTTTGCATCAAAACTTTAGATTCAATGTTCGAAAGCCAATCTTTGTCAGTACCTCTCAAAACCGATTTCAGTTTGTACATCGCCGATGCATAATGAGATCCAAGAGAAGGATCCGTAAATTTTTGCATTAGTTTTTCGGCAGCTATAAAACTACTTACTTCTTCGCGCGTAAACATAACGGGAGGCAATCGATAACCATCCATTAAGGCGTAACCAACTCCGGCTTCACTATAAATAGGAACTCCGGACGCTTCGAGAGTTCGGATATCTCGGTAAATAGTTCGCAGACTACATTCAAAACGATCAGCCAATTCCTGTGCTTTTACAATTTTTTTAGATTGTAATTGAATCAGAATTGCGACAATTCGGTCAAATCGTTTTGGGGTTTCGTCCATTTTTCTTTTGAAGTTACTAAGTTACTAAAGGTTCTAAGCTGTTGAGGTTTTTTCTTGTAGGTTCAAAGATACAAAGGTTCAGAGTTTAAAGAAATAAAAAATCTGTCCCAAATTAGGACAGATTTATCAGTTAAAAAATATCCGCAATGTGTATTCGTAGAGACGCACAGCAGTGCGTCTACGTAATCCATATTCATTCAAATAATAAAACAAAAAACCCGATAACTTTCGTCATCGGGTTCCTCTATATTCTTTATTCTAACAATTCTTAGAATTTATATAACAAACCAAACTTAGGCTGCGTAAAAATGTTATTAAACAAATTGATGTTTAAATCAAAAGTAGCAGTTGATGTTCCATCTTGTGGATTTGTATTGTTGTAAGTTAAAATATCAGCTAAAGCGAATGTAGCTGCCCATTTCTTTGTAAAGAAATAGTTTAGTCCTACAGTAACGTTTGCTTTAATACCATTTGCTGTATCGTCAACTTTCGCAATTTCAGATTTCGTGTGGTTATATCCTAAACCAACTTCTCCATATGCTTTAAAACGTCTAGAGTCTAATTCTAAGAAATAATATCTTGCAAATGCTCCAATGCCATATCCGTTGGTTTTTCTTTCTGCAAGTGTATTTTTATTGAAAGTAGATCCGTATATACTTAAGTCTGCTCCGATAGCCACTTTGTCTGAAACAAGGTATCCAAATTTTGGATTTATTGAATATGTGTTAGAGGCATCTTTTACAGTAGAAACAGATATTCCTCCCTCAATAAACATATCACCATGTTGAAAAGTGATTCCTTTTGCTGAGTTTACTTCTTGTTCAGTTTGTTGTTGTTGTGCGTTTGCGAATGAAAAAGCAAAAAATGCTAAAATCGCTGTAATTTTTAATTTCATGTTAATTTAATTTAAGAATTAATTTTGAGTAAAAATAAATAAAAACTTACAAATAATATATTTTTTTGTAAGTTTTTATTTATTCAAAACTGAATACTATTAAATTAAATTGCTTTATTTTAAATTTTTTGCTTTTAGAAGCGTGGTATTAATTTTCTAATTATTGTCGAAATACTTTGCGTAGACGCACTGCTGTGCGTCTCTACAATTCTGTGTCGATAATAAGGTGTAATAAATAATGTATTTTCACAACGTTTATCCGTAGAGACGCACAGCAGTGCGTCTAACACAATCTAAATCTATAACACAAAAAAACAAAAAACCCGATAATGTAAATTATCGGGTTTTATCTATATTCTATTCTCTTTATTCTTTCTTCTAAAAAATCTAGTCATTCAATTTCAAAACAGCCATAAACGCTTCTTGCGGAATCTCAACGTTTCCTACCTGACGCATACGTTTTTTACCTTTCTTCTGTTTTTCCAGCAATTTACGCTTACGCGAAATATCTCCACCATAACATTTTGCGGTAACGTCTTTACGAAGTGCTTTGATCGTTTCACGAGCAATAATTTTAGCTCCAATTGCAGCTTGAATAGGAATATCAAATTGTTGTCTTGGGATCAATTCGCGCAATTTCTCGGTCATTTTTTTACCAATATTATAAGCGTTGTCTTCGTGAATCAATGCAGAAAGTGCATCAACCGTTTGAGCATTCAAAAGAACATCAAGTTTAACTAATTTTGAAGTTCTCATTCCTATCGGAGAGTAATCAAAAGAAGCATAACCTTTAGAAACTGTTTTAAGACGATCGTAAAAATCGAATACAATTTCCGCCAAAGGCATATCAAAATTCAATTCGACACGTTCAGTTGTCAAATACGTTTGATTAGTAATTTGGCCACGTTTTTCGATACACAAACTCATTACGTTTCCTACGAAATCAGCTTTTGTAATGATTGTTGCTTTAATATAAGGTTCTTCAACTCTGTCTAAACGAGAAGGTTCAGGTAAGTCAGAAGGATTGTTTACTACGAAAGGAACTTCTGGCTCTTTTTTGGTGTAAGCCAAATACGAAACGTTAGGAACTGTAGTAATTACAGTCATATCAAACTCACGCTCTAAACGTTCCTGGATAATTTCCATATGAAGCATTCCTAAGAATCCGCAACGGAAACCAAAACCTAAAGCTGCAGAACTTTCAGGAGTAAAAACTAACGAAGCATCATTCAATTGCAGTTTTTCCATAGAAGAACGCAAATCTTCATAATCTTCAGTATCAACAGGATAAATTCCGGCAAATACCATTGGTTTTACGTCCTCAAAACCAGTAATCATATTAGTTGTTGGCGTTTTAGCATCAGTTAGTGTATCTCCAACTTTTACTTCTTTGGCTTCTTTAATTCCGGAAATTAAATAACCAACATCACCTGCAGAAATAACATTTTTAGGAACCTGATTTAATTTTAAAGTTCCAATTTCGTCAGCAAAATATTCATTTCCAGTGGCCATGAATTTAATTTTTTGCCCTTTTCTGATTTCTCCGTTTACAACACGGAAAATAACTTCAATTCCACGAAACGGATTGTAATGTGAATCGAAAATCAAAGCCTGTAATGGTTCTTCAGGATTTCCTTTAGGAGGTGGAATTTTTTCGATAATGGCAGCTAAAATATTTTCAACACCAAAACCTGTTTTTCCTGAAGCATGAATAATGTCTTCAAGTTTACATCCTAATAAATCAATAATATCATCACTAACTTCTTCAGGATTAGCACTTGGTAAATCTACTTTATTCAAAACCGGAATAATTTCCAGATCATTCTCTAAAGCCAAATATAAGTTAGAAATAGTTTGTGCCTGAATACTTTGTGCAGCATCAACAATCAAAAGCGCACCTTCGCAGGCAGCGATAGATCGTGAAACTTCGTATGAAAAGTCAACGTGACCAGGAGTGTCAATTAAATTTAAAATATATTCTTCGCCTTTATAAGTATATTCCATTTGAATGGCGTGACTCTTAATGGTGATTCCACGCTCGCGCTCCAGATCCATGTTGTCAAGCAATTGTGCTTTTTCTTCACGAGCTGTAACGGTTTGTGTAGCGCCCAATAATCGGTCTGCCAGTGTACTTTTACCGTGGTCAATGTGTGCAATAATGCAAAAGTTACGTATCTTCTTCATTTTATATATGTCAATTCTCTATGCGAGTTTATGTATTTTCGGGTATGAATTTGCGCCAGAGCAATTGCTGTAGAGCGTGTTATTAATCCGCAAAGATAGCGCAAAGTTTTGGATTCTGGAATGTAGTTGTTGGATTGTTGGAGTTTGGAATTCAAATTATACCTTAAAATTCAAAATTAAATCCTTTTTCAGTCAATTTCTTATAAATAGCTTCATCAAATTTGTATAATTTGGCAGCTCTATGCGAAACATCCTGTTGTTTTTCTTCAAGCGGAACAAGTAATTTCATATGAAGAATCTTTCTACGGAAATTAGATTTGTCTAATTCGATTCCTAGTATCTCCTCATACAAATGCATTAATTGTAGTAAGGTGAATTTTTCAGGTAACAAATTAAATCCTATTGGAGCCTGACGAACGCGATTACGCAATTGCATTAAACTAAATTGCAGAATTTCGTTATGATCAAAAATTAGATTCGGAATCTCATTAATCTTGTGCCATTTCGCTTCAATTACAGAATTACCTGCTTTAATATTATAATCTTCCCGATTTAGCAAAGTATAATAACCAACTGTAATAACTCTGGTACTTTTTACACGATCAGGATCTGTAAAAGCTTTTAGCTGTTCCAGATAAATATTGTCAAGACTTGTTAGTTCATATAATATTCGCAATGCAGCATTATCAACACTTTCTTCCGGATATAAATGTCCTCCCAAAAGTCCCCATTTACCAATGCTTTCTCCTTCGGCGTGTTGTACTAAAAGAATTTCAAGATTTTTTTTATCAAAAGAAAAAATGACACAGTCGATCGAAATGCCTTCAATAACTAATTGCGCATTTGCATTTAAAACAGTATTAGTTTCAAGAATATTTTTAGAAGATAAAAATGTCATTAAAATTCAAAATTAAATCCTTTTTCAGTAAGCTTCTTGTAAATTGCCGAATCAAATTTATACAATTTGGCAGCTCTATGCGAAACATCTTGTTGTTTTTCGTCTAAAGCAACCAATAATTTCATGTGCAGAATTTTTCGACGGAAATTAGATTTGTCCATTTCGATTCCTAAAATCTCTTCATACAAATGCATCAATTGCAATAAAGTAAATTTTTCAGGTAAAAGATTAAACCCAATTGGAGCCTGACGAACTCTGTTTCGAAGGTGTTTTAAACTATAAGCAAGAATTTCATTGTGATCATAAATCAAATCCGGAATGTTATTGATCTTGTACCATTTTGCATCCGAAGCCGTAAAACCTGCTTTAATATTATAATCTTCGCGTTTTACCAAAGCATAATAACCAATCGTAATAACGCGTCGAAGCGGGAAACGATCTGGGTCGCCAAACGCTTTCAATTGTTCTAAGTAAATATTGTCAAGACCAGTAAGTTCATTCAATAAACGGTGTGCGGCATTATCAGTACTTTCTTTTTTATAGATCCATCCTCCCGGAAGTCCCCATTTTCCTTTACTAATTCCTTCTCCATGTTGTACCAGAAGCACTTCCAGACTTCCTTTATCAAATCCAAATATCACGCAGTCAATTGTGATCGCATTCATTGCGGTTTGCTCGCTTTTTAAAACGGAATCCTCGGTTACATTTTTGACCATATGCTATCTAAATTTTGACAAATTAAATAAATAAAATGTATAGTTGTCTTGTTACAGGGTTTATATTTTTTTTAAAGGAATAATTTTCTGACAATCAATCGTTTGCGATATCGTAAAAAAGGCTATTCTGAAATAATTATCCTTAAATGGCTGATTGTTAAATGGCTAAATCGTTATTTTTTTAATAGTTTTTTATCTCTTTTAAGTGATTGTTTTGATGTATTCGTAAAAATTAGGGCCGGATAATTGAAATTGCAAAAAAATAAACCTAATATTTTGTTAATATAGAAAAAATGTTTTACACTTGTAGTCAAAATAACCATAAGATAAGTTCAGCTTGACTATAAGTTTAAAAAGAACAAATTTACAATTAACTTAATAATACCACAAATGTTTTTTTTAGGAATTGATTTAGGAAGCTCTTCAATAAAATTATCCGTATTTGATTCGGAGAAAGGGACAACTATTGGTGCAATTAGTGTTCCTGATTTTGAAATGCCAATTGTTGCTCCAAAATTTGGCTGGGCAGAACAAGATCCGGAATCTTGGTGGACTTACGTTAAAGACGGAATCAAGCAATTGGGCTCAAAATCTAATATCGATTTAAAGAAAATTGCCGGAATTGGAATTGCATATCAAATGCATGGTTTGGTTTTAACCGATGAGAATTTGAATCCCGTTCGTTCTTCAATCATTTGGTGCGACAGTCGCGCTGCCATTATTGGAGACGAAATTTATACTAAAATGGGTGCCGAGAATTGTCAGCAGCAAATTTTAGGAAGTCCCGGAAATTTTACCGCTTCAAAACTAAAATGGGTAAAAGACAATCAGCCGGAAATTTTCGCGAAAGCAAAATACATGATGCTTCCGGGCGATTTTATTGCTGCTAAATTATCAAAAGTGGCTCAAATTAGTACTTCAGGATTGTCAGAAGCTGCTTTGTGGAATTTCTCAGAAGGAAAACTGGCAACAGAAATCCTTTCTCAAATGGGATTATCATCTGATATTGTTCCGGAAATTGTTTCAAATTTTGGAATTCAAGCTGCAATTCACCCCGAAATTGCACAAGAATTAGGATTAAATACGGATGCAAAAATAACCTATAGAGCAGGAGATCAGCCCAACAATGCATTGTCATTGAATGTTTTGAAACCTGGAGAAATTGCTACAACAGCCGGAACTTCGGCAGTAGTTTATGCCGTAAGCGATCAGGATGCTTATGACAAACAAAACAGAATCAATACTTTTTTACACGTCAATAATACCGAAATCGAGAAACGCAACGGAGTTTTGTTGTGCATTAACGGTTCTGGAATTTTATACCAATGGTTGCGCAAAATCATGTCAGTCGACAGAACTGATTTAATTGCCTACGAAAAACTAAATGCCGAGGCTGCAAAAGTAGAAGCCGGAAGCAACGGACTTCGTTTTTACCCTTTTGGGAACGGTGTTGAGCGCATTTTTAATAACAAAAACGCTACTTCCGGAATCCAGAATTTAAACTTCAATATTCACCAACCGTCACATTTGGTACGTGCAGCCTGCGAAGGAATCGTGTTTGCCATGAACTACGGTTTTGATGTTATGAAAGAAATTGGAGTTTCAGGAACTGTCGTTAGAGCAGGAAATTCAAACCTGTTTTTGAGTCCGGTTTTCAGAGAAATCTTTACCAATACAACACAAACAACTTTAGAATTATACAATACTTCAGGAGCCGAAGGTGCTGCAAGAGGCGCGGCTTTTGGATTTGGATATTACAATTCGCTGGACGAAGCTTTTCAGGGATTGCAATGTTTAGATCGAATTGAACCTAATAAAATCCTGACAAGTCAATATCAGGATTTATATCAAGAATGGAAAAGTCAAATTAAAATAGAAAAATAATAATGAGCACAACTAAACAATCTTATTTTAAAAATATCGATACAATTAAATTCGAAGGAAGAGAAAGTGATAATCCATTAGCGTTTAAATGGTATGATGAAAATCGTATCGTTGCAGGAAAAACATTAAAAGAGCATTTGCGTTTTTCGATGGCTTACTGGCATACACTATGTAATACTGGTGGAGATCCGTTTGGAGCTTCGACAGAAACTTTTTCCTGGGATAAAAATGAGAATGCCATTTTAAGAGCAAAAGACAAAATGGATGCCGCTTTTGAATTTATGACAAAGTTAGGTTTGCCTTATTATTGTTTTCATGATGTTGATGTGGTAGATGATGCACCAACATTGGCAGAATTTGAAACCCGTATTCAGACAATGGTCGAATATGCAAAACAAAAACAACAAGAATCAGGAATTAAATTGTTGTGGGGAACTTCAAATTTATTCAGCAATCCGCGCTACATGAATGGTGCTGCAACCAATCCAAATTTTGATGTTTTGGCTTATGCCGGAGCTCAGGCAAAAATTGCAATTGATGCAACTATTGCACTTGGCGGAGAAAATTATGTTTTCTGGGGAGGACGTGAAGGATATATGAGTTTGTTGAACACAGACATGAAAAGAGAATTAGACCATTTAGGAAGATTCCTGAATACTTGTAAAGATTATGCTCGTAAAGAAGGTTTTAAAGGAAACTTCCTGATCGAACCAAAACCAATGGAACCTACCAAACATCAATATGATTTTGATGCTGCGACTTCGTTAGGATTCATTAATAAATACGGACTTCAAAATGATTTCAAATTAAATCTTGAAGTAAACCATGCCACTCTTGCCGGACATTCTTTTGAGCACGAATTGCAAGTTGCAGTTGATGCCGGAATGTTAGGAAGCATTGACGCAAACAGAGGAGATTATCAAAATGGTTGGGATACAGATCAATTTCCTATAAATCTTCAGGAAGTTACTCAGGCTATGTTGGTTATCCTTGAAGGAGGCGGAATCCAAGGTGGAGGTGTAAACTTTGATGCTAAAGTGAGAAGAAATTCAATCGATTTAGAAGATAAATTCATTGCACACATTTCAGGAATGGATGTTTTTGCAAGAGGATTAATCTGTGCAGATCACATACTACAAAATACAGATTATAGAAAATTACGCACACAGCGTTATAGCTCATTTGACGGTGGTAACGGAGCGAAGTTCGAAAAAGGAGAGTTAACTCTTGAAGATCTTAGCAAAATTGCCCGTGCAAGTGGAGAACCACAGCCACTAAGTGGAAGACAGGAATTATTCGAACAGATTATTTCGAATGCATATTAATTAGACTAAACGTACTAACTATAAATTTTAACCAATCTTAATTATCATGAAAAGCAAATATTGTATTAAAACAACATCGCTCTCGTTTTGTATGGCGCTGTTGCTTAGTGTATTTATGACGCAATTTGGTTTTGCCCAGGAACAATCCAAATTTGTAAGCGGAAATGTAACATCAGCAGATGACGGCATGGGAGTTCCCGGTGCCACTGTACTGGTGCAAGGAACAAAAAAAAGTACAGCAACCGATTTTGACGGATTGTACAAAATTGAAGCGAAAACTGGAGATGTACTTGTAATTAGTTTTATGGGATATAAAACACAAAAAATTACAGTTGGAACACAATCAAAAATAAATATAACACTACAATCTGAAACAGCTGAACTTAAAGAAATTGTAGTTATCGGTTACGGTACACAAAAGAAAAAGGTCAATACAGCAGCAACTTCATTAGTATCTGGAAAAGACATTCAAAATGTAGCCAGTCTTGATGTTGTCAATGCATTGCAAGGTCAGGCTTCGGGAGTAAATGTTACCTCAGCTTCAGGACAGCCTGGTGCTGGAATGGTAGTAAACATTCGTGGAGTTGGAACGGCAGGAAACAGTACACCGCTTTATGTAGTGGATGGTGTTGTGGTTGATAACGGAATTGGATATCTTGATCCGTCTTCTATCGAAAGAATTGACGTTCTTAAAGATGCTTCTGCTGGATCTATTTATGGAGCAAGAGCGGCAAACGGAGTTATTTTGGTTACAACCAAAAAAGGAAAAGACGGTAAAATGAATGTGGCATTTAATACTTACACCGGTTTTCAGCAAGTTGCTAAAAAACTGGATTTATTAAATACTCAGGAATACACCACTATTATGAATGAGGCTCGTGTAAATTCTGGACTAACGCCATTATATACACCAGCACAAATTGCAGCTTTTCCAGACCACGATTGGCAAAAGGATTTATTTAATGAAGGAGCCATGAAACAAAATCACTCTCTTACAATTAGTGGAGGTGATAAAAAATCTACAATTTCTACAGGATTGTCTTATTACGGACAAGAAGGAATGATTGGCAGTGCTAACAATCAATCAGATTATAATCGTATCACTTTTAATGTAAACTCAACTTCAGAGGTTATTGAAAATCATTTGAAAATTGGAGAAAATTTCTCGTTTGCCAATATTAAAAGTTCAGGAGTTGCAGATCAGGGAATTTACGGCAATAGTATCAGAAGCTTCTTAAACGCTGCGCCTATTGATGCTGCTTATGATGCAAACGGAAATTTTGCTCATTCAGTTATTTCAGCTGATATTAGTAATCCTTTAGGGGCTTTGTACTACAATAACTTTAATCAAACTAAAATAAACCGTTACGTTGGGAATATTTTTGCAGAATTAAAATTCTTAAAAAACTTTACTTACAGAACGAGTTTTGGTGTTGATATGAGTGATAATAATTACCGTTCATTCAGACCTGTTTATTCTCTTTCATCAAACGACAATAATACAGTTTCAAGCGTTACTCAAAATGCGACTAAATCAATGGGCTGGATTTTTGAAAACACAGTTCAGTATAAAGGGACATTAAACGGAGTACATAATTTTGATGTATTAGTAGGTACTTCTGCTAAAAAGAATACTTCAGATTTTGTGGAAGGAACCGGTAAAAAATTAACTTTTGATGATTTTGCACACGCTTATTTAAGCAATGCTACAGATCAAACATCAAATACAGTAAAAGGAAACCGTTCAGATTATGCGATTCAGTCTTATTTCGGACGTTTGTTGTACGATTACAATAACAAATATTTGTTTACAGCAACAATCAGAAGAGACGGTTCATCAAATTTTGCAGATTCACACAGATACGGAAATTTTCCATCAGTTTCTGCAGGTTGGAATGTTGACAAAGAAGGATTCTTTCCAGAGAATAAAGTGTTAAAAAATCTTAAATTAAGAGCAAGTTGGGGACAAAATGGTAACGACCAGATTCCTGCCTTCTCTTATATGTCAACAATTAGTACCTACAATAAAAGCTATCATTTTGGTACTACCGATGAAACATTGCAAACAGGTGCGAGCCCGGATCAACTTTCTAACAAGAACCTAAAATGGGAAACATCAGAACAATTAGATTTTGGTTTAGATGCTACTTTGTTCAGCAATTTTACATTAACATTTGATTATTACGATAAAAAAACAAAAAATTGGTTAGTTCTTGCCTCTATCCCAGCTTATGCAGGAGCAACAGCCCCTTATGTGAATGGAGGAGATATTCAAAATAAAGGTGTGGAGCTTTCACTTGCTTATCATACTAATTTTGGAAAAGACTGGAGTTTTTCTGTAAACGGAAATATTTCGCACAACGAAAATAAAGTAATCAGAGTTGCCAACAGCGAAGGAATTATTCACGGAGATCCTAACTTATTGTTTCAGGGAACAGATGAGATGAACCGTGTTGAGGTAGGCAAACCTATTGGTTATTTCTACGGATTAAAAACAGCTGGAATTTTCCAGAATGCTGCTGAAGTTGCTGCAGGCGTACAACCAAATGCAGTACCGGGAGATGTTCGTTTCGTGGATTTAAACGGTGACGGAAAAATTGATGCAAATGATAAAACTCAAATTGGAAATCCAAATCCTGATTTTACGTATGGTTTAAATTTTGATATTTCATACAAAGCATTCGACCTTTCGGTTTACACATACGGAGTAGTAGGGAGCCAAAATGTTTTTGGAATTCACGACCCAATTCGTACAACCTCAAATTACACAACAGATGTTTTAAACAGATGGACTACAGAAGGAAGTTCTAACAGAGTTCCAAGAGTTACTTACGGATCAGATACAAATGGTAATTACATCAGATTCTCTGATTTGTATGTTCAAAATGCAGATTTCTACAGAATTAAGAGCGCAACTGTAGGTTGTGACTTAACAAAATTAACATCAAAATTGAATTTCTTTAGCAAATTCAGATTGTATGTGGCGGCTAATAACTTGTTTACATTTACAAAATACCAGGGAATGGATCCGGAAATTGGTTTTGGAAACGGTAATCAAACTTGGGCAAGAGGTATTGACGTAGGGTTTTATCCACAGCCAAGAACCTACATGATGGGACTTAATGTTAACTTTTAAATTTTGAAAACGATGAAAAATTATATAAAATTATTCGCTGCGTCAAGCTTACTCGTTTTAGGAGCTTGTTCACAGGATTTTCTTGACACAGAACCTTCTACAACGAAGGTTGAAGCAAACTTTTATAAAACACCAGCTGATGCTTACCAAGGATTAATTGCTGTTTATGATGTATTGCAACGCGAAGCTTACGGAGGACCTTTACTAGTTAGCGAAGAAGCTTCTGATGATTGTTTTGGAGGATATGGTACTGCAGATGCGGTGGTAGATTTAGAATGGGATCGATTTTTATATGTGTCTAATAAAGACATGAATGCTGATGTTTGGAAATATGCTTACTTAGGAATTTACAGAGCTAATATTTTATTAGAAAATCTGAACAAAATAAACTGGGGATCTGACACGGCGCTAAAAACAAGATACGAAGCAGAAGCTCGTTTCTTAAGAGCACATTTCCATTTTCAGGCTGCAAAAATGTTTGGTGATATTGTTCCTCTGGACCATACAATTACGTCTAGTGAATTTCAATTGCCAAGACAAGCTGCTGAAGTTACTTATGCTTTAATTGCTAATGATTTGAAATTTGCTGCAGATAATTTAAGCAATGATAATTACTCACAAAAAGGAAATGCAAACTACGGACGTATTACAAAATGGGCTGCCGAAGCTTATTTAGCAAGAACCTTTTTATTCTACACAGATTATTATAAAAAACCAGATTTAGCTGGTGTAGTAACAAAAGCACAAGCTACAACTTATATTAATGATGTAGTTGCTAATAGCGGACACGGACTAGTTCCTGATTTTGCTAATCTTTGGCTGGCTGCTTCTTTTGAAAAATTTGTTGGAGAAGATAACACCGAAATGGTTTGGGCTGTTCGTTTTAACGGTTCAGGAAAAGGAGATTGGAACCTAAACGAAGGAAACCGTTTTCAGGTTGATATCGCGCCACGTGGTGGAGCTATTGGAAAATATGCAAGCGGTTGGGGTGGAGCAACAGTGAATCCTAAATTATATAATGCTTATGAAGCTGGAGATACACGTAGAGACGCTACTATCATTAATTATGCAGGCGAAGGTTTAAATTTTGATCAGCAAGCGAGAGACCAACGTCAATACACAGGATATTCATGGAAAAAATATTGTCCAATTACAAATGCAGCAGGTACAAGCGTTGTAGAAGCAAATGGAGGAAATTTCCAAATTGACAACTATCAGGATTACGCTATTATTCGTTTTTCAGATGTATTGTTAATGGCAGCCGAGTTGAATTTAGGTACAAACGCAGCATTAGCGCAAGAAGATTTAGATAAAGTTCGTGACCGTGCTTTTAAAAGTACTACTCATAGAGTACCAGTTTCAAAAGCAGTTATTATGAAGGAACGTCGTTTAGAGTTAGCTCTTGAAGGACAACGTTATTTCGATTTAATCAGACAAGGTGTTGATGTAGCAAAATCTGCAATCGATAATAATGATGCAGGATCTGATTTTGCAGTGACATTTAGAGCAGAAACTTTAGGTTGGTTTGCATTACCACAGTCTCAAATTGTACTTTCTAATGGTACCATCACACAAAACCCGGGTTGGTAATTAATTTTAAAAACAAATGATTATGAAACGTATATTATATATAGTAATAACTGCAATAACCATAAGCTCAGGATTATTTTCATGTGAGCCTGTGGAAGATCGCAATAGTTTGCCTGCGCAAACTTTGACAGCTTCAACACTTAAATTTTCGGTTAAACCAACAACTGAAAATCCAAACGTAGTAGTTTTAAAAAATGAAGACCCGGCTGTTATCCCGTATTGGAAATATGTTGACAAGAATGGAAACGAAATAGGACATTCAAATAAAAACGAAGAAAAACTAGCTCTTCCTTTCGCAGGAAAATATACAGTTTACTTCACTGCTTACGCAAGAGGAGGTTCTGTTGAAGCTGCTCCGGTGACTGTTGATATTGCCCAAAATGATGAAACCCAATTTGGAGATCCAAAATGGGGCTTGCTTGCAAATGGAGCACAAGGTAAAACATGGATATTAGATATGGATAGTCCGGTGGGTTTTGCAGGTTTAGATTACCCGGCAGCAACAGGGGATAACTGGAACTGGTTTCCTGATTATGCAAGTAATTCATGGATTATGCCAAACAAAAATTGGGGAGAAATGCATTTTGATCTAAACGGAGGATATAATACTCAGGTTAAACAAACTGCAATTGCTGACGATACACAAACTAACAAAACTGGAACCTTCACTTTTGATATGGCTCATAATAAATTAATTTTTAATGGTGGAGTAGAAATGCTTTATGGAGGAGATTATTATGGAGATGTTAGCAACTGGTATAGTGTAAAGGTAGTTGAGCTTACTGCAACATCATTGAGATTGGCAGTTATTAGAGATCAAAGCAGAAAAGGAGAAGGTGCTGTTTTACTTGTTTTCCACTACAAACCAAAGCCTTAATTGTTTAATTCTTAAGTCTCAGTTTTAAAGATTATAAAAACATCTTTAAAGCTGAGACTTAAATTGTTTTTATCTTCAATTTCCAAAACAAAAAATAGTACCGATGCATAAAACAAAATATTTAAGTCACATACTTTCCATGCTAATCTTAGTTGGAATCATTTTTTTGAGCTCTTGCGGCAAAAAAGAAGATGCTTTTGTTAACCGAAAAGTCTCTTTTAATACTAATTGGAGTTTTCATTTAAATGATAGTATAATAGATAAAGATACAATTGGAACTTCAACCAAATGGAGAACCTTAGATGTTCCGCATGATTGGAGTATTGAAGGAAAATTTGATGAAAAAAGTCCTGCAGGATTTGGAGGCGGATCATTAACCGGAGGTTTAGGATGGTATAAAAAAAACTTTAAAATTCCTTCTGAAGATATAAATAAAACAATATCAATAACCTTTGACGGCGTTTATAAAAACAGCGAAGTATGGGTAAACGGACATTATTTAGGAAAACGTCCAAACGGATATATTAGTTTTCAATATGAGATTTCGCCATACCTAAATTATGGAGAAAAAAGCAACGAAATAATTGTTAAGGTTGACAATTCAAAACAACCAAACTCACGCTGGTATTCAGGATCAGGAATTTTTAGAAATGTTTGGCTTGAAACCACAGATAAACTTCATGTAGCACAATGGGGAACTTACATTACAACCCCAAAAGTTACTGCCGAAAAAGCCTCTGTTAATTTTGAAACTAATATTCAAAATCAAAATACAGCTTCAAAAAAAGCAGTAATTACCACAACCATTTTTAAAGATGAAACCAAAGTAACATCGGTTACTCAAAATATAACGATTGGCGCAAACGCAAATCAAACTATAAAACAAAACGCCGAAGTTGAATCGCCAATTTTATGGTCAGTTGAAAAACCGGAATTGTACACAGCAGTTACAGAGATTTCTGTTGATGATAAAATCGTCGATCAATACAAAACCAATTTCGGAATCAGAGATTTTAAATTCGATGTTAACAAAGGTTTTATTTTAAACGGAAAACAAGTAAAAATAAAAGGAGTTTGTATGCACCACGATTTAGGGCCGCTAGGTTCTGCAATCAATACACGTGCTATCGAACGTCAGTTAGAAATTCTGAAAGGAATGGGTGTAAACGGAATCAGAACTTCTCATAATCCGCCCGCTCCGGAACTTCTTGACCTTTGCGATAAAATGGGTTTCATTGTCATGGATGAAGCTTTTGATATGTGGAAGCAAAATAAAACCAAATACGATTACGCAAATGATTGGGACAAATGGCACGAAAAAGATTTAGTAGATCAATTGCGTCGTGACCGTAATCACCCAAGTATTTTTATATGGAGTATTGGTAATGAAATTCCGGAACAATGGAATGAAACTGGTGTAACAATCGCAAAAGAATTGGCAGCAATTGTACGTGATTATGATAAAACTCGACCACTTACAGCAGCAATGAATCCGCCGGTTAATATGAATATTGATGCAGTAACATTACAATTCGAAAAAAAGAATGTTCAGTTTAATGCCATTGCAAAATCTGGCGTTTTAGACCTAATTGGGTATAATTATGCACATCAAACCTATCAATATCACCAAAAGAGTTTCCCTGGAATCCCTTTCATAGCAACAGAAACCACTTCGGCGTTAGAAACTCGTGGTTATTACGACGCCGTTTCTGATTCGATTAAAAAATGGCCGGTAAGATGGGATCTTAAATTTACAGATGGAAATCCTGGTAATACCGTTTCAGCTTACGATCAGGTACAGGCACCTTGGGGTTCAACGCACGAAGCAACCTGGAAAGTGATTAAAAAATATGATTTCCTTTCAGGAATGTACATCTGGACAGGTTTTGATTATATCGGAGAACCAACTCCGTACGAATGGCCGTCAGTAAGTTCGTATTTCGGAATTGTTGATTTAGCGGGTTTCCCAAAAGACGTTTATTATATGTACCAAAGCGAATGGACAGACAAAACGGTGCTTCATGTTTACCCGCATTGGAACTGGAAAGCCGGACAAACTGTCGACGTTTGGGCATACTATAATAATGCCGATGAGGTTGAACTTTTCGTAAACGGAAAATCAGTTGGAAAAAGAAGTAAAAAAGGTGATGATTTACATGTAATGTGGAAAATCCCTTTTCAAGCCGGAACACTAAAAGCAGTTTCTCGTAAAAACGGAAAAGTTGTTTTAGAAAAGGAAATTAAAACAGCTGAAAATCCATCGCAATTAAAACTAACAGCAGACAGAAGTACCATTAAAGCAGACAAAAAAGATTTGTCGTTTGTGACAGTTGAAATTTTAGATGATAAAGGGACTTTGGTTCCAAATGCCAATAACGAAGTCAACTTTTCATTAACAGGAAACGGAAAAATTGTTGGAGTTTGCAGCGGAGATCCGGTAAGTCACGAATCGTACAAAGGTTCAAAACATACCGCTTTAAACGGAAAATGTTTAGTAATTATTCAGTCTGGCGATAAAACCGGAAGACTGGAATTGACCGCAAAAGCAAACGGATTAAAACCCGCAACAATTGCAATTACAGCAGAATAAAACACTATTAATACAACTAAATAACCACAAAATGAAAAAAATACAGATAGCATCTTTGTCGCTGTTCATGGGTTTTGGATTGTTGCTTTCGCCAAAGGCATCGGCACAAATCCAAAATGCAGATGTATTAAACGCTCCAATAGATATCAGCAAAGATTTTCAGAATTACCTGAACACTTTTTATTTTGCCGATGAATTGGCTTCTTTCGATCCGGCAACCGGAAAAGGAACCATAAAATATCTGAGATACAATTATAAAACACGTCAGGCTTTCAACAACATGATGATGAAACCTGATGTTGAGAAACCAAACGAATTTCCAACAACAGAATACGAAGTTTCACCAGAATTGCCATTCGAAATTCAGTTTGTTTCAGACAGAACTATCAGAATAAAAACAACTTCAGGTCCGCAGTTTCATCCGCAAAAAGAATCCTTGATGTTGGTTGACGGCGTTGCACCAAATCATCCTGAATTATGGAAATATTCTAAAATTGAGGGCGGACATAAATATACCAGTAAACATGGAGTTGTAGAAATTTTGACAAAACCGTGGCATGTAAAAATTTACGATGAAAACGGAAAATTGCTGACAAGTACACTTCACGATACCGATTTTAAAAATACATATACACCAACACTTCCATTCTCGTACGTTCGTAGAAACAGCGATTATTCAAGAAGTATGGGCGCAGCTTTTAGCTTAGAACCGGACGAAAAAATATTTGGTTGCGGAGAATCATTTACACAATTCAACAAACGTGGTCAAAAAGTTGTTTTATGGACAGATGACGCTAACGGAATCCAGAATGAAACCATGTACAAACCAATTCCGTTTTACATGAGCAGCCGTGGTTATGGAGTTTTCATGCATCATTCTACACCAATAACCGTCGACTTTGGAAGATATTTTGGAAGTGCAAACGAAATGTACATTGGTGATGATGAAGCCGATTTGTTTTTCTTTATTGGAGAACCAAAAGATGTCTTAGATCAGTACACCAATTTAACCGGAAAAGCTGCAATGCCGCCACTTTGGTCATTCGGTTTTTGGATGAGCCGTATTACTTATTTCTCAGAAAAAGAAGGAAGAGAAGTAGCAAAAGATTTACGCAAATACAAAATCCCAACCGATGTAATTCACTTCGATACAGGCTGGTTTGATGTAGACTGGAGAAACAATTACGAGTTTGCAAAAGCACGTTTCCCTGATGCAACAAAAATGATGTCAGATTTAAAAGAAGACGGTTTTCATGTGTGTTTATGGCAATTACCGTATTTCACACCAAAGAATACTTTGTTTCCTGAAATCATGGACAAAAACTTAGCTGTAAGAGATAGAAAAGGAAATCTTCCTTATGAAGATGCCGTTTTAGATTTCTCAAATCCGGAAACAGTAACCTGGTATCAGGCAAAATTGAAGAAATTATTCGATGAAGGCGTTTCAGTTTTCAAAGTTGATTTTGGAGAAGCTGCACCGCCAGACGGAATTTACCATTCAGGAAGAACAGGATTTTACGAACACAATTTATATCCGTTACGATATAATAAGGCTGTCGCCGAAATTACACAGAAAGAAAAAGGGTACACTTTAATTTGGGCAAGAAGCACTTGGGCAGGATCTCAACGTTACCCGTTACATTGGGGAGGAGATGCTGAAACTTCAAACGGAGCAATGTCGGCAGAATTACGCGGTGGACTTTCATTAGGTCTAAGCGGATTCAGTTTTTGGAGTCATGATGTTGGAGGATTTGCTACAAAATCTCCGGAGAATTTATACAGAAGATGGGCGCCTTTCGGGATGTTTACTTCACACGTAAGAAGCCACGGAGAACCTCCGCGCGAACCTTGGTTATACAGCAAAGAATTCTTAGAAGGATTTAGAAAAGCAGATAATATGCGTTACGAATTAATGCCATATATCTACGCTCAGGCAAAAGAAAGTTCTCAAAAAGGATTACCAATGATGCGTGCTTTATTTGTAGAATATCCAAATGATCCGGGAGCTTGGTTAGTTGACAATGAATATTTATTCGGGTCAAGTATTTTGGTAGCGCCGCTTTTTGAAGAAGTAACAGAAAGAGACGTTTACCTTCCGGAAGGAACATGGATTGATTATCAAACTAAAAAAGTGTACCAATCAGGATGGCATAAAATCAAAGCCGGAGAAGTGCCAATCGTAGTTTTGGTAAAAGACGGAACAGCATTGCCTCACATTGGTTTAGCACAATCTACAAAAGATATGGATTGGAGTAAACTAACATTAAAAGTATACGCAAGTGATAAAACAACTTCGGCGACAGCCAAAGTATTTTTACCAAACGACACCGCAGTTCAGGAAATAAAATTGACCAAAAACGGAAACAATTTTGACATAACTGCAAACCCATTAAACGGAAAAACCACTTTTAAAACAGAGTGGATAAAATAAAAAAGTTTGCCACGAATTACACGAATTTACACCAATTAAATTCGGGATAATTGGTGTAATTCGTGGCAAAAAAACAATCACAGATTAGAAAAATTAAAATCTGCAGAATCTGCAAAATCTGCGTGAAAAAATAAACACACAGAATTTAAAAATCATTTTAATCTGTGTAATCTGTGGCCAAAAAAACAATCCCAACTTAGGATAAAAATAAGTTTTTGTTTAGTTTCTAAATCGGGCGAAAGCCTTGCCAACGCCCGATTTATTAAAAATGAATTAAGAAAAATATCATGAAAAATTACCTCATTCTTCCCGCTTTATTACTTTCAGTTTCGATTGGATACAGTCAGAAAAATAAAAACGCTTATGAACTAGCGTCACCAAACGGACAAAATAAAATCAAATTTGAGCTTGTAAAAAATGCTCCAAAATATGCCGTTTCGCACGGAAAAACCGAAGTCATTACGCCATCGGATTTAGGATTTTTATTGAAAGGAAATGAAGACTTCAGTACTAATTTCGAAATCAAAAATGTCAAAAACTCCACTTTTGACGAAACATGGGAACAAGTTTGGGGAGAGAAGAAAAATATCAGAAACCATTACAATCAGTTATCTGTAGAGTTACAGCAAAAAACAGGAAACAAACGTAAACTAGAAATTCAGTTTAGAGCTTTTGATGATGGAGTTGCATTTCGATATGTTTATCCAAAACAAAATGTAAAAGACAGTATTTTCATTATGGATGAAAAAACGACTTTTAATTTAAAAGAAGATGGAAAAGCATGGTGGATTCCGGCAAACAGAGAAAACCGTGACGAATATTTATTTGAAGCGGCTCCGGTTAGTAAACTGGATACCGTTTTGACTCCATTAACTATAGAAAGTAAAAGCGGATTAGCCTTGAGTTTTCATGAAGCAAATCTTATTGATTACGCCAGTACAACTTTGGTAAATAATGTTGGGACACAATTAAAAACCGATCTTGTGCCTTGGTCAGACGGAGTAAAAGTCCGTGTAAAAGACACCTTCACTTCATCTTGGAGAACCATCCAAATTGGTGAAAAACCAACAGATTTAATTACCTCTTATTTGATTTTAAATCTAAACGAACCAAACAAATTAAAAAACACAAACAGCTATTTTAAACCATACAAATACTTAGGAATTTGGTGGGGAATGCACATTGGGAAATATACTTTTTGGGAAAGCGACAAACAAGGCGCAACCACAAAACACGCCGAAGAATATATGGATTTTACGGCTAAAGAAGGTTTCCATCATTTATTGATCGAAGGCTGGAACAAAGGCTGGACTCCGGGCTGGTATGAAAACCGTATGCACATGTTTAGTTTCACCCAAAATGCAGACAATTTCGATTTAGAAAAAGTAGTCGAGTACGGAAAGAAAAAGAATATCGAATTAATTGGATATCACGAAACAGGTTCGAACCTGATTAATTACCTAAAACAAGTTGATGAAGGTTTTGCATTGTACAAAAAACTAGGAATCCATACCGTAAAAATTGGTCATGTAGGTTCTAAATTAAACATGAAAGAAATGCACTTCGGGCAATTTGGAGTAAATTACTTCAGATATATTTTAGAAAAAGCAGCACAATACGATCTAGCCGTTTTATACCACGAATCAATAAAAGATACAGGAGAACGTAGAACTTATCCAAATATGGTTTCGAGAGAAGCTGCACGCGGACAAGAATATAACGCTTGGAGCGAAGGAAATCCACCAAATCATTTAAGCATAATTCCGTTTACAAGATTACTTTCAGGACCAATGGATTTTACACCGGGAATCTTTGATGTTGAGGTAAAACAAGGTTATCCTGGAAAAAGAATTCAGGGAACAGTTGGGCAGCAATTGGCTATTTATGTAACAACATATTCTCCAATTCAAATGTTGGCTGATCTTCCAGAAAATTACGAAGGAAAACCAGCATTACAATTCTTAAAAGATGTTCCAACAGATTGGGAAGATACAAAAGTGTTGAACGGAGAAATTGGTCAATACATCACGACAGCCCGTAAAGACAGAAATAGTGCCGACTGGTTTTTAGGAAGTATCACAAACGAAAATCCAAGAGATCTTGAAATTTCATTATCATTTTTAGATAAAAAGGCAACATACGAAGCACAAATTTATGCCGATGCAGAAGGAACAGATCAAAAACACAATCCTGAAGCAGTAGCAATTTCAAAGAAAACAGTAAAAGCTTCAGATTCGCTAAAATTACATTTAGGCGGAGCAGGAGGAACAGCGATAAGATTTAAGAAAATATAAATATAGATTGTCTCCCGATGCATCAGGATTAAAACCTGTCGGGTTTACTAACATAACTGTCAAAAAATTAAAAAAACCACAATCAATGAAAAACAAATTTATATACTTCTCGGCAGCGCTGACACTAATGTTTTTTGTTTCATGTAAAAATGAAGCACAGAATTCTGGTTCTGAAGCAGCTCAGAAAGAATATCAGGGAAAAGAAATTGGTTCAGAACATGATGCCGAAATAGATAAATTAATTTCTCAAATGACACTTGAGGAAAAAATTGGAATGCTGCACGGAAACAGTATGTTTACCAGCGGAGGCGTAAAACGTTTAGGCATTCCGGAACTAAAAATGGCTGACGGACCGCTTGGAGTTCGCGAAGAAATATCTCGTGATAATTGGGCTCCGGCAGGATTAACCAATGATTTTGCAACGTATTATCCGGCTGGCGGAGCGTTAGCAGCAACATGGAATGCTGAAATGGCTTATACTTTTGGAAGCAGCGTTGGACAAGAACTTCGCGCCAGAGATAAAGATATGTTACTTTCTCCGGCAATCAATATGGTAAGATCACCGCTTGGCGGAAGAACATATGAATATATGTCTGAAGATCCGTTTTTGAATAAAAAAATCGCTGTGCCATTAGTTGTAGGTTTACAAGACAATGATGTTATGGCTTGCGTGAAACATTTTGCAGCAAACAATCAGGAAACAAACCGTGATTTTGTTGATGTGCAGATTGACGAACGTACACTTCGTGAAATTTATCTTCCGGCATTTGAAGCAACAGTAAAAGAAGCTCATGCGTATGCGATCATGGGTGCTTACAATAAATTTAGAGGCGAATATTTATGTGAGAACGATTATATGCTCAACAAAATCCTTCGTGACGAATGGGGATTTAAAGGAGTTGTAGTTTCGGACTGGGCTGCGGTACATTCTACAGTAAAATCTTTAGAAAGTGGTTTAGATATTGAAATGGGAACACCAAAACCTTTCAATGAATTTTTCCTTGCAGATAAATTAATTGCTGCTGCGAAAAACAAAGAAATCTCAGAAGCAGAAATCGATAAACATGTAAAAAGAATTTTACGTGTCTTATTTCAGGTAAAAGCAATGGGAAGTAAAGACCGCGTAAAAGGAAGCATTGCAACCGAAGCGCATTATCAGGATGCCTATAAAATTGCTGCAGAAGCGGTAGTTTTATTGAAAAACGAAAACAACGCATTGCCATTAAAATTAGACGGAGTTAAATCTATTGCCGTAATTGGAAATAATGCAACAAAGAAAAATTCCCTTGGCGGATTTGGTGCAGGAGTAAAAACCAAAAGAGAAATTACACCACTTGAAGGTTTAAAAAACAGATTGCCATCATCTATTAAAATCAATTATGCCGAAGGATATTTAGAACGTTACGACGTGAAAAATAAAGGAAAATTGGGCGATATTACCTTAAATGGGCCCGTGACAGTTGATCAATTAGATCCTGCAAAAGTATTAGAAGCAGTAGAAGCCGCTAAAAAATCAGATGTTGCGATCATTTTTGCAGGTTCAAACCGCGATTACGAAACAGAAGCATCAGATCGTAGAAATTTAAAACTACCATTTGGACAAGAAGAATTAATTCAGAAAGTATTAGCTGTTAATCCAAAAACAATTGTTGTGATGATCGCCGGAGCACCTTTTGATATTGATGCAGTAAGCAAAAAAACTTCAGCATTAGTATGGAGTTGGTTTAATGGTTCAGAAGGAGGAAATGCTTTGGCAGATGTAATTTTAGGAAAAGTAAATCCGTCAGGAAAATTACCTTGGACCATGCCTAAAAATATTATGGATTCTCCTGCACATGCAACAAACAGTTTCCCTGGAGGAAAAACAGTAAACTATGCCGAAGGAATTTTGATAGGATATCGTTGGTTTGACACTAAAAATATTACGCCTTTATATCCTTTTGGTTACGGATTATCATACACCACTTTTGCTTTTGAAAATGCTAAAGCAGATAAAACTTCCTATGCAGAAAATGAAACAATTTCAGTTTCTGTAGACGTTAAAAACACAGGAAAAGTCGATGGAAAAGAAGTAGTTCAGTTGTACGCTGCAAAATCAGATTCAAAAATAACACGTGCTGCTCAGGAATTAAAAGGATTCTCAAAAGTCTTGGTAAAAGCCGGAGCTTCACAGACAGTTACCATTAAAGTTCCCGTAAAAGAATTAGCGTACTACGATGTTGCTGCTAAAAAATGGACAGTTGAGCCAGGAAAATACACTTTAAAATTAGGGAGTTCTTCAAGAGATATTAAAAAAGAAATCGCTTTAACAATCAAATAAGATGAAAAATACAATTAAAATTTGCTTATTGAGTACCATTTTATGCTTCACTTTTTTAAGTATTTGGGCTTGCAGTTCTGATAAAGAAGAAAAAGCAGCAGCAAAAACTCTTGCTGTAGATATTAATAAAATTGATTTTGCAAGCAAAGGCAGTGAAGCCAGCATAAATATCAATTCAAATGTTACAGCGTGGATGATTAGTAATCCAAGTGCAAGCTGGATTCAATTAAGTCAGGTAGGGGGAACTTCTGGAACTGTTGCCGTTAAAATAACAGCTTCAGAAAACACAAGTACAGAAGCAAGAACAGCAACTATTACAGTTAGTTCAGGAGAAGCTTCACCTGTAAAGATCGCAGTTACTCAGGCAGGTAAAGAGGCAGCTGCTAGTTTATACCCAAGTTATAATACAAACCCAATTGCGGCAGATCAATCCGGAATGTCAAGCACAGCTGTACAATTAGCAGGAAAAATAAAATTAGGGTGGAATATTGGGAATACATTAGATGCAATTGGAGGAGAAACTGCATGGGGAAATCCAAAAGTTACAAAAGCTTTGATCGATGCTGTAAAAGCAAACGGATTTAATGCGATAAGAATTCCTTGTTCGTGGAATCAATATATGGCAAATTCTGCAACAGCACAACTTAAAACTGAATGGCTTGACAGAGTAAAAGAAGTAGTTCAATATTGTGTTGACAATGATATGTATGTTCTTGTAAATATTCACTGGGATGGTGGATGGTTAGAAAATAATATTACCGAAGCTAAAAAAATAGAAACAAATGCCAAACAAAAAGCTTTTTGGGAACAAATCGCAACACAATTACGCGGATTTGACGAGCATTTGCTTTTCGCCAGTGCCAACGAACCGGCGGTTGATGATGCTGGACAAATGGCTGTTTTAACTTCATATCATCAAACTTTTATTAATGCAGTTCGTTCTACTGGTGGAAAAAACGCATATCGTACCTTAGTAATTCAGGGACCATCAACGGATATTGAAAAAACAAGCAAATTAATGACTATATTGCCTACAGATACAGCAGCAAATCGTATGATGGTAGAGGTTCATTATTATGGTCCGTGGAATTTTGCCGGTATGACTAAAGATGAATCTTGGGGTAAAATGTTCTACTATTGGGGAGCAAATTATCACTCAACAACAGATACAGAACGAAATGCAACTTATGGAGAAGAAGCCGATTTAGATAAAACCTTTAAATTAATGAAAACGCAGTTTATCGATAATGGAATTCCGGTTTTATTAGGAGAATTTGGAGCCATCCGTAGAACGACTTTAACCGGAGATGCTTTAACTTTACATTTAGCTTCGAGAGCATATTATTTAAAAACTGTTGTAAAAACAGCTCGAGCAAATGGTTTATTACCGTTTTATTGGGATGAAGGAAGCACTGGAAATAATGGTTTCGGAATTTTTACAAGAAGTGATAATACCGTTTTCGACACTCAGGCTTTAACAGCTCTGAAGGAAGGATTGCTGTAAAAAAATAGCTTAAACCATATAAGTGATATAAGTAAAATAAGTTTCACGCTGAGTAAAAACTTAAATTATCTTATATCACTTATATGGTTTAAACAATTTAAATTGGAAAGAAATGAAAAAAAGTATCTTATTTATTTTTCTGGTAATAAGTGTTTTAGCTAACGCTAATGTCAAAATGCCTTTGCTGTTTTCTGACGGAATGGTGCTTCAGCGCAACAAAGCAATTCCAATTTGGGGTTTTGCCGATGCAAATGAAAAAATAGAAGTTCATTTTAACAAGCAAATACAAAAAACAACAGCCGATAAAAACGGAAAATGGACTTTAAATCTAAATTCTGAAAAAGCTGGCGGACCTTTCGAATTAATAATTATCGGAAAAAATAAAATTACGATCAAAAATGTTTTGGTTGGTGAAGTTTGGATTTGCAGCGGACAATCGAATATGGAATTTCGGGTTTCAAAAACCATAAATGCCGAAAAAGAAATTGCTGATTCAAATTATCCAATGATTCGTCATTTTGGAGTTGCACAAGATTTAAGCGGTAAACCAAAAGACGATTTAAAAGCCGGAAAATGGGAAACAGCAAATAAAGAAACTGTTGGCAATTTTACAGCTGTTGGATATTATTTCGCCAGAAAATTATATGCCGAATTAAAAATTCCAATCGGGATAATCAATACTTCCTGGGGCGGAACCAATGTAGAAACCTGGACAAGTCGTGAAGCATTTCAAAAAAGTGATGATTTTAAAAACATGATTGCCGATGTCCCTGTAATGAATGTCGATTCAATTTCAAAATTGTACGCAAAACAAATGAAAGAAAGAATCGAAAAAGTTCAGGGAACTCCAGTAAGTACAGATAATGAAAATACATTCAAAGATTCAGAATTTAACGATGTTGCCTGGGGTGAACTTAATACACCAGGTTTATGGGAAAACCAGTCTTTAGGCGATTTAGACGGCGTAGTTTGGATGCGAAAAACCATTACACTTTCTGCAGACGACATTAAAAACAAAGCAACACTTTATCTTTCAAAAATCGACGATGAAGATATTACGTATGTAAACGGAATCGAAGTGGGTAAAAACACACAATACGATGTAAAACGTGTTTACGAAATACCTGCGAATATTTTAAAAGAAGGAAAAAATGTAATCGCAGTTAGAATCGTCGATAACAGTGGCGGCGGCGGAATCTATGGCGACGCAGCCGATTTAAAACTAACTCTTGGCAATAAAAATATTCCGCTTGACGGAAAATGGAAATTCAAAGTTATTGTCGTAAAAACATCTTTGTCACCAAACAGTTATCCATCGTTATTATACAATGCAATGGTAAATCCGTTGGTTCCGTATGCCATTGAGGGTGTTTTATGGTATCAGGGCGAAGCCAATGTTTGGAGAGCAAATCAATACAAAAAAGCATTTCCGTTAATGATTACAGACTGGCGAACAAAGTTTAAACAAGGTGATTTTCCTTTTTACTTCGTTCAATTGTCAACTTTTAATGAGCAAAATGGCAACAGCAAAGTGGGCAGTCGCTGGGCAGAACTTCGCGAAGCACAATCTGAAACTCTAAAATTGCCAAAGACTGGAATGGCTGTTACGACAGATATTGGTAACGCAAAAGACATTCATCCAACAAATAAACAAGACGTTGGTTTACGTTTGGCGGCAATTGCTCTAAACAATGTTTATGACAAAAAGCAAGTTCATAACGGACCAACGTACAAATCTCAGGAAATAAAAGGAAACCAAATCATTTTAACTTTCGATAATATTGGTTCGGGATTAACGGCTTCAGGTAATTCAGGAAACTTAAAAGGATTTGAAATTGCAGGTGCCGACAAAGTTTTTCATTCCGCGAAAGCGACAATAAAAGACAACAAAGTAATTCTATCAAGCGATCAGGTTCAAAATCCAGTTGCAGTTCATTACGGCTGGGCAGACGACGATACCGAAATCAATCTTTTCAACAAAGAAAAATTTCCTGGATCACCATTTAGAACCGACAATTGGGAAATGTTGTCAGCAAATGAAATATATAAGGTGAGTAAGTAGGTTTTAGTTCTTATTAAGAAGTTAGAAACAAGAAACAAGATGTTACTATTAAACCTCTTAATAAAATATAACGAAAATGTTCCGTTAGGAACAATTCATCGGTAGCAAAGGATTTTAATCCGTTGAGAATAATTATTTGGGCGTGACCATATTTACAAAAGGCGCTATTTAACGAACCGCTTATGTGCGCCTTTCGCAAATACGGTCGGGCTATCCGCGCTACTTCGGTAGCTAGCTTCTATCCCTCACGCGCGTATATTGGTTTTCGATATCCTAACAGGTTTTTTCAACCTGTTAGGTATAATAATTTGGAATATTCGAGCGAATAATAATTCCTAACAGCTTTTCAAAACCTGTTAGGAAAATAAACACAGATATGATAAAAAAAACATTTTTCATTTTACTTTTCACATCTTACTACATAAACATTTCGGCACAATCGAAACATGTTTTATGGTACAAACAACCCGCCGAATTCTTTGAAGAAAGCTTAGTTTTAGGAAACGGAAAAATGGGCGCAACGGTTTTTGGCGGTGTAGATTCAGATAAAATTTATCTGAACGACATTACGCTTTGGTCAGGCGAACCTGTAAACGCAAACATGAATCCCGAAGCTTACAAAAATGTTCCGGCAATTCGTGAAGCACTCAAAAACGAAGATTACAAACTAGCCGAAGAATTAAATAAAAAGATTGAAGGTAAAAATTCCGAAAAATATGCTCCGCTTGGGACATTGTTAATTACAAATTCAAATAAAGGAAAAGTCACCAATTATTATCGGGAACTGGATGTCTCGAAAGCTGTTTCAAAAGTAAGTTACGAAATTGACGGCGTTAAATTTACACGCGAATATTTTGTTTCGGCGCCAGACCAAATTATGATTATCAAACTCACAAGCAGTCAAAAAGGAGCTTTAAGTTTTGATATCAATTCAAGCAGTTTATTAAAATTCAAGACAGAAGTAAAAAATAATGTGCTGGTAATGAATGGAACTGCGCCAATTAATGAAAATCCGGATTATCATGTTGTGCCTTCGTATCTTTTAGAAAAAGAAAGAGGAACAAGATTTACAACTTCAATAAAAATCAAAAATACCGATGGAACTGTTGAAACTTCCGGAGGAAATTTGGGTTTAAAAAACGGAACAGAAGCTATAATTTATGTTTCGATTGCAACGAGTTTTAATGGTTTCGATAAAAATCCGGCTTCACAAGGATTAGATAATAATGCAATTGCAACAGATAATTTAAGCAAAGCCTTCGCGAAATCATTTGATAAATTAGAAGAAAGTCATACAAAAGATTATCAGAAATTCTATAATCGTGTCGATTTAGATTTAGGTAAAACAACCGCACAGGATTTACCAACAGACGAACGTTTGCTTCGATATTCAGACGGGAAAGAAGATAAAAACCTTGAAATTCTTTATTTCAATTATGGCCGATATTTATTAATTAGCTCTTCAAGAACATTAGGCGTTCCGGCAAATTTGCAAGGAATTTGGAATCCGTATTTGAGTCCGCCTTGGAGCAGTAATTATACGATGAACATTAATCTTGAAGAAAATTACTGGCTGGCTGAAAACACCAATCTTTCAGAAATGCATTTGCCACTTTTGAGTTTTATTAAAAATCTTTCGGTAACCGGAAAAGTTACGGCAAAAACTTTTTACGGAGTCAATGAAGGTTGGGCTTCGGCGCACAATTCTGATATTTGGGCAATGACAAATCCTGTTGGGAATTTCGGAAAAGAAGATCCAAGTTGGTCATGTTGGCCATTATCAGGAGCTTGGTTAAGCACACATATTTGGGAACATTATGTTTTTACCCAAGACAAAAAATATCTGAAAGATGAAGGTTATCCAATCATGAAAGGAGCATCACAATTCTTTTTAGGATGGATGATTACTGATAAAAATGGAAATTTAATTACATCGCCATCGACTTCTCCAGAAAATAAATATGTTACGCCAGACGGATTTATTGGAGCAACAATGTACGGAGGAACGGCTGATTTAGCCATGATCAGAGAATGTTTTGATAAAACAATTAAGGCTTCAAAAGTCTTAAATGTTGATGCTGATTTTAGAGCAAAATTAGAAACTGCACTTTCTAAATTTCATCCGTATCAAGTTGGTAAAAAAGGAAATTTGCAAGAGTGGTATTTTGATTGGGAAGACGAAGAATTACAGCATCGTCATCAATCGCATTTGTTCGGGCTTTTTCCTGGTGATCATATTACGCCATTAAAAGCGCCGGAATTGGCAAAAGCTGCCAAGAAAACACTGGAGATAAAAGGTGACGAAACAACAGGCTGGTCAAAAGGCTGGCGAATTAATCTTTGGGCAAGGCTTTGGGACGGAAATCGTGCTTATAAAATGTTCAGAGAATTGTTAAGATATGTAGATCCTGACGGAAAGAAAACGGAAAAACCAAGAAGAGGAGGAGGAACATATCCGAATTTATTCGATGCACATCCGCCATTTCAAATTGATGGTAATTTTGGCGGAGCCGCTGCCGTTGCCGAAATGTTGGTGCAATCTGACGAAAACGAAATCAGATTATTGCCAGCTTTACCAGACGCCTGGGAACAAGGTTCTGTAAAAGGAATCTGCGCAAGAGGCGGATTTGAATTAGAAATAACCTGGAATAATAAGAAACCTGAAAAAGTAATTGTTTCTTCAAAAAATGGAGGAAAAACAACTTTAATTTTCGGTGATAGAAAACAAGATATCACTTTGAAAAAAGGCCAGAAACTAGAAATAAAGTGGTAAAATAGTTCTAAACACAATATTGTCAAACCCGACAGGTTTTTAAAATCTGTCGGGTTTAATATTGAAGCGAATTATTCTTTTTCAGAAGTTTCTTTGGGTTTTTCTTGAGAATCCTTAGCATGTTCTTCTTTAAAAGTATCATACCATTTTTCGATAGATGGATAAACAAAAGCAGCTACTTTTTTAACCGGATTATAAAAAATAGACTTATCTAAGGTTTCTTTCTTTGCAAAAGTTTCATTGAAGTTTATTTTCTCAAAAAGAGCGATAAAAATACTCAGGATTAGAATAGTTTTTAAGATTCTAAAAAAGCCTCCGCCAAGTTTATTAGCCCAACCCAGAAAAGCAAAATCGGCAATTCCGGTAAGGATTTTTGCTAAGAAATAAACGCCAATTACCACAAGAATAAAAGTCAGGATAAAAGCCGTAACCTGAATCGTGTTTGGATTCCAGGAAACGTGTTTCATGATGATTTCTTTCATTAAAGACGAAAATTTAATCGCGATATAAATTCCCAACAATAACGAAATAAAAGAAGCAACCTCTACAAAAAGCCCATTTTTAATTCCTTTGTATAAACTGTAAGCCAAAAGTGCTCCAAAAAGCATATCTAAAAAACTCATATTTTCTGTGGTTTTATTGAGGCGCAAATATATATCTTTTTTTAGGTTCAGAGGTTCAGAGTTGCGAAGGTTCAGAGGTTTTTTTAGCCCACAGATTATACGGATTTTACGGATTAACGCAGATTATAATTATTTGGTTGATTTATGACTTAAAGTTTTCGTGATTTGCCGTCAAAGATTACAGAATAAAAAAATAAAATCGGAGCAAATCCATAAAATTCGTGTCATCTGCGTGCCATTTTAACCACCATAAAATGGAAGTTTTCCGTTTTTTAAGGTCTTTGGCCTCGAAGTCTGTATCTTTGCAAACTAAATTTTTATGGTTTTTGAATTTATAATTCACAATTCATAATTTATAATTAAATAAAAATGTCCAGAGATACACAACTAAAAGAGCGATGGGAAAAGCTCGTCGATATACTATCAAATCAGTTTTCGCAAGGTGAAGACTTAGATTTAGATGCCATAATTTACCTAATTGGAGTTCAGGAACTCGGAAAAGTACACCGCGAATTCAAAAAAGATGAAAAATTAAACCTGATGCACATCGCCATTTGTCGATTATTAGAACCTTATGGGTTTTATGAATTCGATTTTTTTGATGCCGAAGGATGGCCACATTACAAAGTAAAAGAACAATTACCGGCGTTAAAAGCGGGAGAACAATCGGTTTTAATGAAAGAAGCCATTGTGAATTATTTTTTAGAAAGAAAAGTTATAGAGTAGTTTTTAGTCTCAGTCTCAGTCACAGTTTTTAGTTTTTATGTTTAATAATTCTGAAAACTGTGAGTGTGACTGCACACTTTAAACTAAAAACACTAAATTTGTATTCTCAATTAGTGAAGGAAAATGATAGACAAGATAAAAGAACATATAGAGGAAGCTAAAGCCTTTAATGATAAAAACAAAGAATCTTTAGAGCAATTCCGTATTAAATATTTAGGTAGTAAAGGGTTA
This sequence comes from uncultured Flavobacterium sp., assembly GCF_963422545.1. NCBI lineage: Bacteria > Pseudomonadati > Bacteroidota > Flavobacteriia > Flavobacteriales > Flavobacteriaceae > Flavobacterium > uncultured Flavobacterium sp. The sequence goes on along the minus strand of NZ_OY730257.1, from coordinate 148,434 downwards.
CTGAAAGAACTTTTTACTGAGTTTAAAAATATTCCGAACGACCAGAAAAAAGACTTTGGACAAGTAATTAATACTTTAAAAGCTGTTGCTGAAGAAAAAATAAGAGTTATTCAGGAAGAGCTTGAAAGTAAAGAAGAAACTAAAGGTGTTTTTGGTGATTTAACGCGTGCGGCAGAACCGGTAATTATTGGTTCCCGTCACCCGATTTCGATTGTTAAAAATCAAATTATAGATATTTTTGCCAATATTGGTTTCAACGTTTCCGAAGGACCGGAAATCGAAGACGACTGGCATAACTTTACTGCATTGAACTTACCGGAATATCATCCGGCTCGTGATATGCAGGATACATTTTTCATTCAGACAAATCCTGATGTGTTGTTGCGTACGCATACATCATCAGTTCAGGTGCGTTATATGGAAAATCACAAACCGCCAATTCGTACTATTTCTCCGGGACGTGTGTTTCGTAACGAAGCTGTTTCATCACGTTCGCACTGTATTTTCCATCAGGTTGAAGGATTGTATATTGACAAAGACGTTTCGTTTGCAGATTTGAAACAAACATTGCTTTATTTCACTAAAGAAATGTTCGGAAAATCGAAGATCCGTTTACGTCCGTCATACTTTCCATTTACAGAGCCAAGTGCCGAAATTGATATTTATTGGGGTCTGAAAACAGAAACTGATTACCGTATCACAAAAGGAACTGGTTGGTTAGAAATTGGAGGTTGCGGAATGGTTGATCCAAACGTTCTTAAAAATTGCGACATCAATCCTGACGAATACAACGGTTTTGCTTTCGGAATGGGAGTAGAGCGTATTGCGATGTTATTGTACCAAATTGGTGATATCCGTATGTTTTATGAAAATGATGTTCGTTTCTTAGAGCAGTTCAAAGCAAATATTTAGGAGCTGTTTCCTGCTGTTCGCTGTATCTTTTGTTTTTTAAAGAAAAAAACAAAAGGATGCCGCTTCCATCAGGGCTAGGGCTTTACGTTATAAATTACCTTTACAATAAACAAACCTTTGTTGAAGCTTCAGGCTTTGACAAAGGTTTTTAAAATTTAATTAATGAAAAAAGATATAACAATCCCCGAAGTAGAAAACGTATTTCTAGCCGCTGTTCAGGAATGGAGCGACGACTTTATGGAAAAAGTGTGGTACGCTTATCTTGTAAACGACAGTGACTTTAATCTGGACAGTGTTATGGTGGTTTCAAAAGCATTTGGAACTATCGATGGTGAAATGAAAAAAACATCTGTTTTACGTCACGCCTTTGTTGAAGTTCCGGCAGTTTCAGTAGTTAAAATAGAGATGATCGAAAAAAGTCTTTTGGTTTTAAACAACGAGTTTATGGTGACTTTCTTCATCGGAAATACTTTGTACGACAAGAAATTCATCTTCAAATCAAACCTAATCAATGAAAACGATACTGAAGAAGTACCAATTTTGTTTGTTGAAGGTATTATGGTGAAGTAGTTTTTTAGAGGCAAGATTTGTAGATGCAAGAAGCAAGACTAGATGTAGACTTTTGTTTATGATATAAAAAGAGCCAAGACTAATTATTTAGATCTTGGCTCTTTTTTATCTTATTATCTTGCATCTAGCTTCTTGCATCTACAAATCTTGCCTCTAAAAAAAAGAATTAATCCAAAGACTCAGTCAGTTTCTTAAATACAGATTTAGCATCTTTTCCTTCGTATAAAACGGCATAAACAGCGTCTATAATTGGAGTTTTGGCACCATAACCCTGATTTAGTTTATAAGCACTTTTTGTTGCATAATAACCTTCGGCAACCATGCTCATTTCCATCATCGCACTTTTTACTGTGTAGCCTTTTCCAATCATGTTTCCGAACATTCTGTTTCTTGAGAAAACCGAATATCCTGTAACCAATAAATCGCCTAAATAAGCAGAGTCATTGATGTTACGTTTCATTTTATGAACCTTTCTGATGAACTTTTTCATCTCGCGGATTCCGTTACTCATCATAACCGATTGAAAATTATCTCCGTAACCTAAACCGTGAGCGATTCCGGCAGCAATTGCGTAAATGTTTTTAAGCATTGCAGCATATTCAGTACCAATAATATCGTCCGAAATTTTGGCTTTGATATAATTTCCAGAAAGTGATTTGGCAACGTTACGGGCTTTATCAGGATCGCCGCACGCTATTGTTAAATAAGAAAGTCGTTCCAGCGCTACTTCTTCAGCGTGACATGGACCTGTGATAACACCAATATTATAGTATGGAATATCGTATTGAATGTGAAAATGTTCTCCAACAATTAAACTTGTTTCAGGTACAATTCCTTTAATCGCCGAGAAAATAATTTTATCTGCCAATGAAACAGTCATGTTTTTTAATTCGGCATCAAGAAAAGCAGAAGGAATAGCAAAAATTACATAATCGGCATATTCAATCGCTTCATTTATATTGTTGGTTAATTTAAGTTTTTTAGTGTCAAATTCAACTGAACTTAAATAGTTTGGATTGTGTTTGTATTTCTGAATGTGCTCGATTGCAGCATCGTTGCGCATATACCATGCAATTTCGGATAGATTTACGCATAACATCTTTGCAATTGCCGTAGCCCAGCTTCCTCCTCCAATTACTGCAAATTTTAAATTTTCACTCATTATTTTAATAATTTAAAACAAAAGTACTTAATAATGTAGTAATAATACAAAATCTCATTTAAGAAATTTATAAAATGCCTTTAAGTGCAATGGTTTTCAAGGGGTTTTAAAACAATTAAAAAATATTTCACAATTTGTACAATAATATTTAAACGGATACGTTGTAACTGATTATAAATTAGAATTTTAATGAGTTTAATAAAAATTGAGTTAGTTAATTTTGTTTTAGTATTTTAAAAAGGCGTTCCTAAACTTGTTAAGAACGCCTTTTTTCTAGTTTTCAGTTTACGGTCGCAGTTTTCAGTTTTTAACTGAGACTAAATACTGAGACTGCGAACTAGTAGCTTAGCTCAACAATAGATTTTACTTTATCTAAAGTTACCAATTGATTTTCGCCAAGACCTTTCCAGCCCCTTTCGTCAAAACGATTCACGATAAAATCTGCTGTTTTGCTGTAATCATCTGTGTATTGCGAAAGCTTAGTGTCCATTCCCATTGTATGGAAAAACTCTACTGTTTTGTTAATCGCTTCTTTTGCAACTTCGTCATCAGAACCCTTTAAATCAAAAATTCTTCTTCCGTATTGTGCCAGTTTCCCTTTTTTAGTTTCAAACATCACATTGTATAAACTTGGACCAATAATCGCCAAAGTTCTAGCATGATCAATTCCGTATAAAGCCGTTAATTCGTGACCAATCATGTGAGTTGCCCAATCAGAAGGAACACCTTTTTGGATCAATCCGTTTAGCGCCATTGTACAGCTCCACATAAAATTTGAAGCCAAAGCATAATCTGTTGGATTTTCTACCACTTTTGGACCAACTTCGATCAAGGTTTGTAAAATTCCTTCAGCAATTCGATCTTGCAAATAACCTTCGTGCGGATACGTTAAATATTGTTCCATAACGTGCGTATAGGCGTCAACAACGCCATTTTGCAATTGTCTTTTTGGTAAAGAAGCAATTACAGTTGGATCACAGATTGAGAATTTCGGAAATAAGGCACTTCCGCCAAAAGCCAGTTTTTCCTGAGTTGATGCAATAGTAACCACAGAACCTGAATTCATTTCACTTCCCGTTGCCGGAAGCGTTAAAACAGTTCCAAAAGGCATTGCATTTTCTTTAATCAGCAAGCGTTTTTGCAAAATATCAATCGGATTTCCTTCAAAATGAACAGCTGCCGAAATAAATTTTACACCATCAATAACTGATCCGCCACCAACAGCAAGAATAAAATCAATTTTTTCGGCTTTGATTACTTCAACTGCTTTCATTAAAGTTTCAAAATGCGGATTTGGTTCAATTCCTCCAAATTCTACAATATTAAAACCTTTTAAATTGTTGATTACTTGCTCGTGTACACCATTTTTAAAGATACTTCCGCCTCCGTAAGCCAATAAAATTTTAGCATCTTTTGGCACTAAAGTCGAAAGTTTTTCAATTTGTCCTTTTCCGAAGATTAAATTCGTCGGATTATATAATTCAAAGTTTAGCATTTTTTTTTAGAGTTTCTGAGATAGTAAGGTTCTAAGTTGCTAAGTTTTTTTAATCTTAGTGACTTAGCAACTTAGAGACTTAGCACCTTATTTAGTTAATTTTTGTAATAATTTATCGGCTACCAGTTTAGATGAAGCTGGATTTTGTCCAGTAATTAAAAGTCCGTCTTCAACAGCATATGGCTGCCAGTTTGGTCCTTTAGAAAAATTACCACCATTTTGCGTCAAAGCGTCTTCCAGTAAAAACGGAACAACTTTGGTTAAACCAACAGCGGCTTCTTCTTCATTTGTAAACCCGGTTACTTTTTTTCCTTTTACTAAAAAGTCACCGTTAACTTTTACGTTTTTTAAAACTGCAGGAGCGTGACAAACAAATGCTACCGGTTTTTTGTGTGTGTAGAAAGATTCAATTAAAGCAATTGAGCTTTTATCTTCAACCAAATCCCAAAGCGGACCGTGACCTCCAGGATAAAAAACAGCATCATAATCTTTTTGATTAATAGTCGAAAGTTTATGTGTGTTTTTTAATTTTTTCTGTAATGTTTTATCAGCATCAAAACGTTTTGTGTCTTCGGTTGCCGATGCCGGATCAGCACTTTTTGGATCAATTGGCGGCTGACCTCCAAGTGGCGATGCAATTGTAATTTCGATTCCCTTATCTAATAATTCATAATATGGTGCAGCAAATTCTTCTGACCAAAACCCTGTTTTCTCTCCCGTATTGCCCAGTTTATCATTACTGGTAACAACAAATAATACTTTTTTCATACCTTTTTTTGTTGATTTTTGAGCTATAGCTGATGTGCTAAAAGCTGAGAATGCTATAATCGTAAGTAATGCAATTTTTTTCATAAGTTTAAATTTTCATCAAATTTACGCCTAAAGTGATATCAGTAAAAATAAAATAAACTATGTTTGTTATAAATATATTTATGTCATGGTAAATCTCGAATGGTACAGAACATTTAAGGCGGTTTATAAAAACAGAAATTTTTCAGTAGCCGCCAAAGAGTTATTTATGAGCCAGCCTGCTGTGAGTCAGCAGATATCAATGTTGGAGGCTCATGTTGGGAATAAATTATTTAATCGAAAGTCAAAAGGCGTAGAACCAACGGAATACGCTAAGTTACTCAATAATTTAATTATTGATGCGCTTGACCGACTGGAGAATGTAGAAAACAGTTTTAGGGCAAAAGCCCAAGATTCGACCCGGTTAATATCGGTTGGAATCTCAAAGAATTTGTTTGCAAGTGTTGGGAGTGTTTTAATTTCTAAATTCGATTTCATCGATTTTACTTTTGCAGACAGCGATTCTCTTTTTGCGCTGGTCGATGCCAAGAAACTTGATTTTGCAATTGTGGGCAAACAATACGATACGTTTGATACTATTTATGAAATTGTCGGAAAAATTAAATTGGTAATGGTTGCGTCAATGAATTTAGACACAACAGAATTCCGCCACAGATTAAAAGCAGATAATTTTGTTGAAGTTGAACAATGGCTGAATGAGCAAAAGTGGTTTTGCCATGATGCCAGAATTTCGCATAATAAAATATTTTGGCTGCATGCTTTCAATAAAAAGCGACCATCAATGGTACCTAATTATATCATTCCGTCAGAATCTGAAATGCTAGAATTGCTTTCTAAAAATTCCGGAGTTGCCATAACCTGGAATTGTAATGCACGAAAATATATCAAAGAGAATAAATTGCAATTACTATGGAATAGTTTTCATGTACCGGAGGAATATGTATATTTATTAACCGCTAAAAATAATAACCTAAGTTCTTTTTTTGATAGTATTTCTAAAGAACTAAAGTTGTTTTTAGGGAATCGAATGTAGTTTTTTGTCGCGAATTTTTTTTCGCCACGAATTCCACAAATTTTCACGAATTAATATTATACTTTTCGCTAAGCAAAAAAAATTCGCGCTAATTCGTGAAATTCGTGGCAAACTTTTTCTTTTAAAATTATGGAAAATTTTCAAAACATCAGAATCGCTGTTGATGCCATTGTTTTTGGTTATAAAAACAACAGCTTGTATGTGCTTTTAATAGAACAGCAATTTGGCTCTGCCGATAAATATTGGGCTTTGCCGGGTGGTTTAGTGAAGCATGACGAATCTTTGAGTGATGCGGTTATAAGAGAGTTGCATGAAGAAACCAATGTACAGCTGACTTTTATGGAGCAGCTATACACGTTTGGAGATGATATTTACAGAGATTCCAGAAACCGTGTAATTTCGGTAGCGTATTATGCTTTGGTCGACGCTTCAAATTTAGAGATAAAAGCTGATACAGATGCTGAGAGAGTACAATGGTGTAAAATTGATACTATTCCTTCTTTGGCATTCGACCATAATGTAATCCTTGAAAAAGCAATCTCAAGATTAAAAGCAAAACTTACTTATGAACCTATTGGGTTTGATTTGCTTCCGGATGAATTTCTTTTTTCGGATCTTGAAAATCTCTATTGTACGATTTTGGAGAAAGAAATTGACCGACGAAATTTCAGAAAAAAAATCCTCAGTTATGGATTTTTAGAAGAAACGGATCGTTTTTCTCCAATAAAAAGCGGAAGACCAGCGAAATTATTTCGATTCAATAAATTGAAATACAATGAATTAATTGAAAAAGGCTTTCACTTCGAAATAAAGTTTGCGTAAATTTTACACAAAATAAATTGTTTATTAAAAAGAATATTCTACATTTGCGTATAATTAACGCAAACTATAAAAGCTATGATATTTAACCTAGACCCAAAATTCGCTCCTTTTCTTAATCAGGAACAAATCAATTTTCAAAGTTTTACTTTCTCTGGCGGAGAACCACACATTAAAATCAATCCTAATTTTGATGTTTCTCAAAAAGTAACCATCACACACCGTTTAAATTCATTCAATGATTTAGGTTTATTGTGTATCACAGTCGATGCTTTACGCAGAATGGATGTTAAAGTAATTGATCTTTTTATTCCGTATTTCCCGGCGGCAAGACAAGATCGTGTGATGATCAAAGGAGAATCTCTTTCTGTAAAAGTGTATGCAGATATTATCAATACACTTCAATTGAATAAAGTTTTTGTTTTTGATGCACATTCTGAAGTTACTCCGGCTCTAGTTAATAACTGTGAGGTGATCCCGAATCATACTTTTATTCAGGAAGTTCTAAAAGTAATTGGCGAGAACGTAAAATTAATCTCTCCTGATGGTGGCGCTCTCAAAAAAATCTATAAAGTTTCTGAGTTTTTAGGCGGAGTTGAAGTGGTAGAATGCAGCAAAAGCCGCGATGTAAAAACAGGAAGATTATCTGGTTTTAAAGTGTATGAAGATGATCTAAACGGAATGGATTGTTTAATTGTTGATGACATTTGCGATGGTGGCGGAACTTTTGTTGGTTTGGCAGAAGAGCTTAAAAACAAAAATGCAGGAAAATTGTATTTAGCTGTAAGCCACGGAATTTTCAACAAAGGTTTTGAAGTTTTAGATTGTTTTGATAAAATCTTTACTACCAATTCAGTAAAAGATTTTGAAGACGAACGAGTGATTCAAATCAAATTAAATGACTTGATATGAAATATACTATAGAAAATATAGATCCGGAAAGTAAGTTTTTATTTTTCTGGGGACATCAACCCGATAAAGAAGGGATTATTACCAAAACCTGCTTTAGCCAGTGGTGGTTGAGTTCATTTGAAGTGGATAAAGTAGTTTACAAAACGGCTGAACATTGGATGATGGCCAAGAAAGCCGAATTGTTTAAAGATGATGAAGTTTTGAAGAAGATCCTTCTGGCAAAATCTCCTGCAGAAGCCAAAAAGTTTGGAAGAGAAGTAAAGAATTATAATGAAACCCTTTGGTTAGCGGCTAGATTTGAAATTGTGAAAGAAGGGAATTATCATAAATTCAGTCAGAATGCGGAGTTAAAAACTTTTTTACTAAATACAAAAGACAGAGTTATAGTAGAAGCGAGTCCGGTCGATGCAATTTGGGGAATCGGTATGGCAAGTGATCATACGGATGTTCTGAATCCGAAGAAGTGGAAAGGCTTGAATCTTTTGGGATTTGCTTTGATGGAAGTTAGGGATGAATTGGAATAAAATTAATTATGGAAACAACAAAATTATATCGTCCGGTAGGATTGAAAGAAATGGAACTGATAGCGGAGACAGAATATAAGTTGTTTCCTCCAAGATTAGATTGGCAACCTATTTTTTATCCGGTAACAAATCAGGAATATGCTGAACAAATTGCTTTAGAATGGAATACGGTTGATGAATTTTCCGGATTTATTGGAATCGTCACTGCTTTTGAAGTAAAAACAGCCTTTTTAGAAAAATATGAAGTTCAAAATGTTGGAAGTAAAAATCATAATGAACTTTGGATTCCATCTGAAGATTTAGCAGAGTTTAATGACAACATAGTTGAAGGGATAGAAGTTGTGAATGTTTATTTTACAGACCGTTCTTTCGTAAGTGAGAATGTCGAATTAAGAGATAAACTAAATAGATTTAAAAAATGATTGTAGAAATCCTCAAAGCCGATATAACAGAAGTTCAGGTTGATGCAATTGTAAACGCAGCAAATACTTCTTTGTTAGGTGGAGGTGGAGTTGACGGTGCAATTCATAGAAAAGGCGGAAAAACAATTTTAGATGAATGTGTTCAGATTCGGAATAAACAAGGTGGATGTAAAGTTGGAGAAGCGGTCATAACAACTGCTGGTAATTTGCCTTCAAAATATGTAATTCACACGGTTGGTCCAGTCTGGAATAATGGTAAAAGTCTTGAAGAAGAATTGCTGCAAAGCTGTTATTTAAGAGTTCTGGAATTAGCGGTTAGAAATAATATTAAGACAATAGCTTTTCCCAATATAAGTACCGGAATATATAAGTTTCCTAAAGATTTAGCAGCAGAAATTGCAATAAAAACAGTAAAAGATTTCAATAAAGAATCAGAAATAGATAAAGTAATATTTGTTTGTTATGATGATGAGAATTATGAGATCTACAAGAGCGTATTAAAAAAATAATACGACATAAGAATAATTAAAAAAATAAGAAATCGAGCAATTTAATATTGTGGAGATTTAAAATATAAAATGAATATAGAATTAAAAAAATATGATGAGCAAATAACAGAATGGCCAAAATCAGGCTATCATATAATGGCTCAATATGACGATGAAAAAATTATAGTTTATCAATCTTATCGAAAAACCATAGGTGAATTTGCAGCTAAAAATCAATTTTTTGGCGGAGAATTTAGTCTTAGCAGAATGACATGGATCAAGCCAAATTTTCTTTGGATGATGTACAGAAACGGATGGGGAACTAAAGAAGGTCAGGAAGTTGTACTGGCAATTCATCTTAAAATAGATGCATTTCAAAAATATTTACAAAATGCAGTTTATTCTACTCACGATTCGTCACTTGGAATAAGTCGTGAAGAATGGCAAAATGAGGTTAAAACATCCTCAGTAAGATTGCAATGGGATCCCGATCATGATCCTTACGGGAATAAATTAGAACGAAGAGCGATTCAGATTGGGTTAAGAGATGATTTTATAAAATCTTTTGCCAAAGAAGATATTCTACAAATCGAAAATATTTCAGATTTTGTCAAAGAGCAATATAGTTTTGTTCAGAACAATCAATTAGAGAATTTGTTGGTTCCTGCCGAAAAGCCGCTCGTTTTTAAGGATGAAGAGTTGAATAAAAAACTTAAAATCTGGGGAAATCATGAATGAAAAAACAACAAAAACCGTAAGCAAGTTCCTGAGTTTGGTACTCAGACATTCGCCAGAAAAAATCGGATTAAAATTAGACGAAAACGGTTGGGCAGATGTAGCGGAATTAATTGAAAAATGTAATAAAAAAGGGAATAGATTAGATTTAGAACTTCTGGATTACGTAGTAGAAAATAACGATAAAAAACGTTTTGCTTTTAGCGAAGACAAAACAAAAATCAGAGCAAGTCAGGGACATTCGATTTCAGTTGAATTAAATCTGGATGAAGCAGAACCTTCTGAGTTTTTATATCACGGAACCGTTGGAAAGTTTTTGGAAAGCATTAAAAAAGAAGGTTTACAAAAAATGAGCCGTCAGCATGTGCATCTTTCCAAAGATCTGGAAACAGCCATAAAAGTTGGAAGTAGAAGAGGAGCTGCTCAAATTTTAACGGTAAGAAGTGGTGCAATGCATCGAGACGGATTTAAGTTTTATTTATCCGAAAATAATGTCTGGTTAACAGATGAAGTTCCGGTAAAATATATCGAATTCAAATCATAAACAGCATTTACTCCATTCAAATTAACAACAAAAAACAATACTTATGATACTAGAAGCAGCAATAGGCGACGCATATGGCGCAGGTTTTGAATTTCGCGATTTAGATTTTATTTCTCAAAACAACGATCTGACTCAATATCATAAACACGGACTTTACACCGAGATTTATAAAAGATATACAGACGATACTCAAATGGCAATCGCAATTTCAGAATTGTTATTAGAAGAGGAAAACTGGAATGAGATTAAAGTTGCTGATAAGTTTGTCGAAGTTTTTCACAGAGATAAAAGACGTGGATATTCAGATAGAGTTTATAATGCTTTAGACGCCAGTACAAATGGAACTGATTTCATTAAAATAATCAATAACGGTAGTAACGGAAACGGTTCTGCAATGAGAGCATACGGCATTGGTTATCTAAAAAATATAGATCAATTGATGGAGTTTTGCGAAATTCAGGCAAAGACTTCTCATCACACCATCGAAGGAATAAGTTGTGCAAAACGTATCGCTTTGGCTGTTCATTATTTCAAATATAATTTGGGTGACGGATCGACTTTGATACCGTTTTTGAATGAAACGTTGAAGGAAAATGAAACGTATAGAATTAATTCTCCAATTGACATGCATGGATATCCAACAACACAATCAGTTATTAAAATTGTTTCTGAAGCAACATCAATGAAAGATTGTTTGAAAACAAGTATAGATTATGGCGGAGATACAGATACTGTCGCAGCTTTATGTATGGCGATTTTAAGTCACAAACAAAACTGTGATAAAGTACTACCTTCGTTTTTGTATGAAGATTTAGAAAATGATAAGTTCGGGAAAGACTTTTTGATAAAATTAGATTTGGAGCTATCGAATAAATTTAAATAATTAAATGAATAGCATGAAACGAACAGTAGTTTTTGGCGATATTCACGGTGGCTTAAAAGCTTTAATTCAATTATTGGATCGAGTTGAAATTAAAGAAAATGATCGACTTGTTTTTCTTGGAGATTATGTTGACGGTTGGAGTGAATCTCGACAAGTAATTGATTTTTTGATTGAATTATCTCAGAAACAAGAATGTGTTTTTATAAGAGGAAATCATGACGTTTGGTGTCATGAATGGTTGAAGAGCGATGTTGTAAATAATATTTGGTTTTTGCATGGAGGGAAATCAACCATAGAAAGTTATAAAGATATTGATCCGTTACAAAAAGAGAAGCATCTCGTTTTTTTTGAAAATATGAAAGATTATTTTGTAGACGAGAATAATAATTTGTTTATTCATGCCGGTTTTTCATCGATGCATGGTCCCGAAAAAGAGCATTATGCAAGTAATTTTTCATGGGATAGAACACTTTGGGAAATGGCTTTGACAATGGATAAAAGAATTCAAAAAGATTCGGTTTTATATCCCAAAAGATTATTGCTTTATAATGAGATTTACATTGGTCACACGCCAACACTTCATTACAATATTAAGATTCCGATGCAAGGTTGTAATGTTTGGAACATTGACACAGGAGCCGGTTTTTATGGAAAACTAACTTGTATTGATGTTGAAACAAAAGTGTTTTGGCAAAGTGATGCAGTGCAAAGTTTCTATTCAAATGAAAAAGGAAGAAATAAATAGAAAGATGACGAAAATTTTTAGAGCCCCAGAAGAAATTCCTTTGCAAAGTGATAAAAAAACGATTTTTTTGGCAGGATCTATAGAAATGGATACAGCGATAAATTGGCAAAAACGTTGTGAAGAATTGTTACAAGACAGATTTGTGATTTTTAATCCCAGAAGAAAAGAGTGGGATAGTAGTTGGTCACAAACGATCGAAAATGATAATTTTAAAGAGCAGGTTAATTGGGAACTTAATGCATTAGAAAAAGCAGATATCATTATTATGTATTTTGCAGGAAATACAATGTCGCCAATATCTTTACTTGAATTTGGGCTTTATGCTCAATCTAATAAAATGAAAGTAGTCGTAGAAGAAAACTTTTGGCGCAAGGGCAATGTCGATATTGTGTGCGACAGATATTCGATAGAACAATTTAAAACACTAGAAGAGTTAATTCAAAATTTACTAAAATAAAAAATATGAACCCATTATTACTTACAGACGGTTACAAAGTTGACCACAGAAGACAATATCCAGACAAAACTACTTTAGTATATTCTAACTGGACACCTAGAAAATCAAGAATTGAAGGTCTTGATGAAGTGGTGTTTTTTGGATTGCAATATTTCATCAAAAAATATATCATTCATGATTTTGATGCCGATTTCTTTAAAAAACCAAAAGAAGAAGTTGTTAAAAAATACGCACGCCGAATCAATAATTATTTAGGCGAAAATCAAGTTGGGACAAAACATATCGAGGATTTACATGATTTAGGATATATTCCGATGGTTTTTAAAGCATTACCAGAAGGAGCAACTGTGCCTTTGAGAGTGCCAATGTTTACAATGTATAATACACTTCCGGAATTTTTCTGGTTGACTAATTATTTTGAAACCTTACTTTCTGCAGTGGTTTGGTTACCATGTAATTCTGCTACAATTGCAAAAGAATATCGTAAAGTTTTAGACAAATATGCTGACGAAACTTCATCTGTACCGGAATTTGTAGATTGGCAGGGACATGATTTCTCAATGAGAGGAATGGGCGGAATCGAGGCAGCTATAACTTCTGCAGCAGGGCATTTGTTGAGTTTTACAGGTTCTGATACGATTCCTGCTGTTGATTTCTTCGAAGAATATTACAACGCCAATTCTGATTCTGAATTAATCGCTGGTTCAGTTGCTGCAACGGAACATTCTGTAATGTGTATGGGAACTACAGAAGGTGAATGTGAAACTTTTAAAAGACTAATAACTGAAGTTTATCCAAAAGGAATTGTTTCTATCGTTTCTGATACCTGGGATTTATGGAAAGTTCTAACGGATTATTTACCACGATTAAAAGAGGATATTATTTCAAGAGAAGGTAAAGTAGTAATTCGTCCTGATAGTGGTGATCCGGTTGATATTATTTGCGGAAATCCGAATGGGAAAACACAAGAAGAGAAAAAAGGCGTAATAGAGCTTCTTTGGGATGTTTTTGGAGGTGATGTTAATGCAAAAGGATATAAAGAGCTTATTCCTCAAATTGGAGCCATTTACGGCGATAGTATTACGGTGCCAAGAGCAATCCAGATTTGTGAAAGATTAAAAGCAAAAGGTTTTGCATCTACAAACGTGGTTTTAGGAATTGGTTCTTTTACATACCAATACAATACCAGAGACACTTTTGGTTTTGCAATGAAAGCCACCTACGGAGAAGTTGACGGAGAAGGTAGAGCTATTTTTAAAGATCCGATTACTGATGACGGAACTAAAAAATCGGCTAAAGGATTAATGAAAATTGATCTGGTTGATGGTGTATATCATTTGACCGATAATGTTTCTTGGGAAGAAGAAAAACAAGGAGAATTGAAAGAAGTTTTCAGAGACGGAAAACTTTTAACAGATCAATCTCTGAGTAATATCAGATCTCGAGTTAAAAGTGAAATTAATGTTGAAGCATAATTATAACGAAAGCCTGAATGTATGTTCAGGCTTTTTTTATTGTCATTGCGAGGAACGAAGCAATCTCATTTGCTAAATTAATTAGTACTTTGTTAGTGTGGTTGCTTTGTTCCTCGCAATGACAATATTTTGTTGTTATGAATAGCCTCCTGCTTTAGCTGGAGGATAAGAAAATATGCTTAAAGAGGCTTTAGCCAAAAATGAGGTATTTCGGCTAAAGCTATTTACCATTACAAAATAAAAAACCTCCAGCTAAAGCAGGAGGCTATTCATTATTTTTAAATTCTGATTTTTTACTTCTTATAAAAATTGTTGTGATCAATATATTCCCAAACTTTTGGAGGCAATAATGGCTGAATGTTTTTACCTTCTTTAATACTGTTTCGGATAAAAGTAGAAGAAATTTCTACAATTGGCGCATCAATTACATGAACTTTCGGATGTGATTTTAATTCGATATTCTCCTCTTCTTCTGAAATTCTTGGGTAAACATAAATATCATAATGATCTAAAATTACTTCATAGTTTTTCCATTTATGAAGCGTTTTCAGATTGTCTTCGCCCATGATTAGTGAAAACTCATGAGTTGGAAACTTTTCATGCAAATGAACTAAAGTATTTACTGTATAATTTGGTTGAGGCAACTTAAATTCTATATCTGAAGGTTTAATTTTCGGATAATCTTCTGTTGCCAGATAAACCATTTGCAAACGTTGATGATCGTCTAATAAAGTTGCTTTCTTTTTTAGCGGATTATGAGGCGTAACGACCATCCAGATTTGATCCAAATCGGCAAACTCTGCCATGTGATTGGCAATGATTAAATGACCAACATGAATTGGATTATAAGTTCCGAAATAAAGACCTATTTTCATAGTTAAAGTAACTAGTAATTAGTAAAAAGTGATTAGTCTTTTAGTGTCTTAGAAAAAGCATTAATCATTTTTGATTCTTCTTCAATTTGATTTAAAATTTCTTTGTAAAGAGTTTGACTAGTTAAAGCAAATAATTCTTCTTTGGGAAATGATTTTACTAATTGATAAATCAGAGAGACAATTTTAATTCCTTTTTGCCAAATAAATAAATCTTTATAAGATCTTATTTCACTCATTTTTGTACTATTTACTAATTACTCTTCACTTAGAAACAAAATCCTTCACCAATTGATATGCTTCCTCTTTTGCAGTATCTAAATCGTAATTTTTGATGATCGTGTCAAATTGTGGAGCTGTTGCCAATTCAACAGAAGCTTTTGCGATACGCATGTTTATTTTGTCATCACTTTCAGTAGAACGTTGCTTTAGTCGGCGTTTTAATTCGTCAACACTAGGTGGTTTTACAAAAACTGCTAAAGTTTGTTCCGGAAATTTGTGTTTGATACGTAATCCGCCTGCAACATCAATGTCAAAAATCACATTTTTTCCTAGAGCCCAGATTCTTTCAATTTCTGATTTTAAAGTACCATAAAAATTATCACGGTAAACTTCTTCCCATTCCAGAAAATCTTCAGCTTTAATGTGTTTTTTGAATTGCTCTAACGAAATAAAATAATAATCTTTTTCGTGTTCTTCTTCTCCGCGTGGGTCGCGAGAAGCTGCTGAGATCGAAAATTCTAAATTCAAATCTTCTTTCCCAAGTAAATGTTTTACTATAGTTGTTTTTCCTGATCCTGATGGTGCCGAAAAGACAATTAATTTTCCTTTATTCATTAATTTATGCTTTCATTATGCTTTAAGCTTTGGGCAGTAAGCCTTAAGCTTTTCATTTATGCTTTAAGCT
Organism: uncultured Flavobacterium sp.; assembly: GCF_963422545.1. NCBI lineage: Bacteria > Pseudomonadati > Bacteroidota > Flavobacteriia > Flavobacteriales > Flavobacteriaceae > Flavobacterium > uncultured Flavobacterium sp. The sequence continues at coordinate 132,669 of NZ_OY730257.1, read as the reverse complement.
TTAGGCATTACGCTTTAAGCTTCTATTTCGTTTCGTTTTTCTGCCTATGGCCTACAGCTTAAAGCTTACGGCTTTTTAAAGCACATTCAAAACCTGTTCTTTAATCTTTTCTAATTCATCTTTCATCATCACGACTAACTTTTGCATTTGAGCGTGATTCGATTTTGAACCCATTGTATTGATTTCGCGACCCATTTCCTGAGTAATAAAACCTAATTTACGACCATTAGCTTCAGTACCTTTTATGGTTTCTAAGAAATAGTCTAAATGATTTGTCAAACGAACTTTTTCTTCTGTAATATCCAGTTTTTCTAAATAATAAATCAGTTCTTGTTCAAAACGATTTTCATCAACATTCACTTTTAATTCAGAAATTGCGGTTTGCAAACGGTCTTTTATTGCCTGAACACGTTCCGGATCAAGAGCCAAAGCATCGTCCATATATTGGCGAATATTTGATATTCTAAGATTGAATTCTTTTTCAAGAGATTCACCCTCATCTTTTCTAAAAGTCAGAATGTTTTCTAAAGCCTCTTCAATGATAACCTGAATTTGTTCCCAATCATTTTCATCGATTTCCTCACGCTCCGTTTTTAGCGTATCAGGCATACGAACAGCCATTTTCATTAGTTCAGTTTCATCAGCATCAGGATATACTTCCTTAAGTTGAGCGATGTAGTTTTTTACAACAGGAACATTTACTTTAGTCGAAGTTTGTTCAGAAGTACTTTCAATGTAAATTCCGAAATCAATTTTTCCTCTTTCAAGTTTTGTAGAGATCTGAGTTCTTAAACCTAACTCCATTTCGCGATAAAGCGACGGCATTCTTACGTTTAAATCTAAACCTTTACTATTTAAGGATTTTACTTCAACGGTAATTTTTTTTGTAGGCAATTGCAAAGAAGCTTTGCCAAACCCTGTCATAGATTGTATCATATAATTGAGTATAAAGGCGCAAAGATAAATAAAACTTTGCAGTGTTTAGTCGTAAAATGCTAAACTGTTATTTGAGTGGTCGTTTGGAGGTTTTTTGCCACGAATTTCACTAATTTTCGCAAATTTAAAACTTTTTAATTCGTGTTAATTCGTAAAATTTGTGGCTAACTTTTTTAAAGCCAGAATTTTAATTTGGGCGTTCCCGCCGCGGCGGATCGGGCTATCCGCTCCCAATCTTTTTTTGAGCAGAAAAAGCTCAAAAAAAGGATTTCCGCTTCAAATGAAATTCACTGAACTCCGATTAAAAATAAAAAATCATGTGAAGTAATCCCTAACGCAAACCCCGGTTCTTTGGAACTTTCAGGTGTTATTTTTCTAAAGCCTTCATGACCTGCAATGTGACAGGTTGTGTATTACCAATATAAATTTTGCCATCAATAATAAAAACCGGACGGCTTATAAAAGTGTAATGCTCCAGAATGTATTTTTTAAAATCTGCTTCAGTCAACGATTTGTTTTTTAAATCCATAGACTTATACAATTGTGCTTTTTTACTAAATAAAGCTTCGTAACTGCCAGCAAGCTGATGCATCTCTTCAAGTTCAGCTTCCGTAATCGGATTTTGTTTAATATCGTGAAAAACCAGATTATTATCTTTTGGCAGACTTTTGATAATTTTTCTACAAGTATCGCAAGATGCTAAGTAATATATTTTGTTCATAATTTTTAATTTAAGAGACTACAAAGAAAATTCATTTAAAACTTAAAAATGATTAATTTTAGAAAAAAAATAAAATTATGAATTCAGTTTTTGAAGTACAAAAAACCATTAGAGAAATTCTTTTGAAGGTATTAGATAATCATTCATTAGAACAATTGAACAAAATCCCACAAGGGTTTAGTAATAATTTAATTTGGAATATTGCGCATTGCGTAGCTTCACATCAGGCCTTGATTTATAAGTTGTCAGGCTTGCCAATGATGGTTTCCGAAGAATTTGCTGCTAAGTATAGAAAAGGAACCAAGCCGGAAGGTGACGTTTCGCAAGCCGAAGTTGATGAAATCAGAGTTTTGCTTTCTTCGACATTAGACCAGGTTCAAAAAGATTTTGCTAATAACATCTTTGTTACTTACACAGAATATCCAACAAGTATGGGTTTTGTATTAAAAAATATTGACGGAGCTTTGAGCTTTAATAATTACCACGAAGGAATTCATAGCGGAATAGTAATGAGCATTAGAAAGTTTGTTTAGACTTCTAGAAGCAAAGCCATATTATTTGAGGCTTACTTAATAGAAAACCCGACAGGTTTTTAAAATCTGTCGGGTTTGAATATTGTGAGATAACTTTTTTATTCTACTATAGTTTCAATTGTCACTTTCATAGCGCCACTTCCTTTGCTTTTGGTGATTTCCATAAAGGCTCTTTTTGATAAGTCTAATTCTCTTGTTTTAACAAACGGACCACGATCCGTAATTTTTACGATTACGAATTTTCCGTTAGCTTCATTTGTTACTTTTATTCGGGTTCCAAATGGAAGTTTTTTGTGTGCAGCAGTGTATGCAGTATTGCTGAATCTGCTTCCGTTTGCTGTTTTTTTACCATTAAAACGATCAGCATAGTAGGAGGCGTGTGCGTTTTTTTTGTATGGTTTAAGTTTTAATCCTTTATCTGTAAAAACAGAATCAGTTGGTATTGCAATTAAATTAGGTTTCGCGGTTTTTACCGTATCCTGAGGAGCTTTAGAATCGATTACTGGTTTTGTCTGACTTATGACATAAGTAAAACAACTTAAAAAGGTTATAGTAAGTGTGGTGAGTATAATATGTTTTTTATTTCTCATTTTTTATTTTTTTTCAGACTTGGGGAGTTTGTACAAATAATATGCCGAGATAAAAAAAGCCCTAGAATTTTAGGGCTTTAATTGGTTTTTTAGAACCATAGGTTCCACGGGATTCTACTTAATATAAGTAATAATCCTAATCCGTAAAAAATAGCAAAAGTTTTAAATTTAGCTTCGCTATTGATTAATTTTTTATGTTTTGACCATCCAATTGTTATCAAAATGATTGCTATAATATTAATAAGCGGGTGTTCTAATGATGTAAGTCTAAGTTCTGCATTAGACATTTGTCCAAAAGCTGCTTTTCCTAAAGGAGAGACAAAATAAAGGATTAAACCAATTAATAATTGAGTGTGAGTGCCTATTAAAGCAAATAAAGCAATTTTGCGATCTTTAGCTGTGAAATCTTTTTTAGAAGTTAATCCAATGATAGCATTTACAAGTGCAATTAGTAAAAGTAATAAAGCTAAATAAGCCCAACCCGAGTGGAGTTTTTGTAGAAAATGGTACATAAATTAGATTTTTTGTTAAAACAAATATAGCAAAAAAGGGTATAAAAAAACGGCATTAAACTAAAAGTCAATGCCGTTTTTATTATTTATTTAGATTCTAAATTCTTAGAAATCGTAACGTAATGTAAAGTTCCAAGTTCTTCCGTAACCGAAGTAAACTTTGTTTGCAGTGGCAATACCATTGTAAAGTTGTCCGTTAGAAGCATAAGTTCCTTTTGAACCAGCTGGTTGTCCAGATGCAACAGGAAGATTATCATCAGCAAAGATATTTGTGAACGATTCGTTGATGAAGATTTTGTCAAAAACGTTGTTTACGTTTAATCTGAAGTTTAAAGCGCCTAATTTTGGAGCGATATTCCATTTGTAAGATATACCAGCATCTGTAGTTGCAAAACCTGGTAATTCCATAGCGCCTTTGTTATCTGCAGCAGAAAATTTAGATACATCGATATTTCCGTATAATTTTTCTGAGTAGTTAAGGTTAGCATCAACATTAAGACCATGTAAGATTTCGTACGCAGCTCCAACCGCCATTGTAGTTTGAGCATTGTTTCCAACTTTAACTCCGTCAAGGTATAAAGGTTGATCTCCGTTAATTGGATTATTACTAACATCAAAACGACTACTTGTAGCATTACCTCTATATTTCCAATCACCAACAGAAATCATTCCGTTTAGTTTTAACTTATCAATTGGTCTAGCTGTAACATCTAACTCAATACCTTTATGTATTTCATTAACACCTTGGAAAGTGTAGTATCCACCAGAGTTAGTTGCTGCTTGATCAAGTGCAGTTGTAAATCTGTCATCCCAAGTTGTGTAATAAGCATTTAAGTTAGCATTGAAGATCCCTGAACGGAAACCATAACCAAGTTCAATAGCTTTAATTTTTTCGTTTGTAAGATTCGGGTTTACTATTGAAGCATTATTAGGATATACTGCATTGAAAAACGGTTGTTTTGAGTAATAACCAGCGTTTACAAATACATTATGTTGATCATTAATGTTGTAATTTGCTCCAGCTTTAACATCTCCACCTGTAATATTTTCATAATCTGTATTAGAAAGTGGATCAGAAGCAAGATACTTCATGTGGTCAATTCTTTTGTATTGTTGTTGAGATACAGCACCTTGTAAGAAAGCAGTCAGGTTACCAATAGAGTACTCTAATTGAGTAAAAGCTCCGTAGTAGTTTACTTTACTGTCATTCCAGTAGTTAACTCTTTGTTGGTAATCTGTACTAACAAATGGGTTTCCACTTGGTCTTGGAGCATAAGTGGTACTAAAATATCCAGGATTATTATTTACGTCAGCAGTGTTTTTGTAAACATCAGCGCCGAATAAATCAATTAAGTTTTGAAAGTGAATACCTTGGTACATTCTTCCTTCAACTCCGAAATCTAAAGTTAAGTTATCAGTAAGTTTTTTATCTAAGTTGATAACAGTTCCGTACCAGTTGTGAGAGTTTACAGAAGCAATTTGAGAAATACCTGCTGTGTTATTGATAACTGTTGCGCCAGCAACTTTGTTGCTTCCTGTATCAGCACTATTCACATACTGTCCGCTTACAGGAACTCTTGTTCCTAAAGTTGTTGGGTTTCCTGAGTTCCAATTTTGGATTAAATCAAAATTAATAAGACCATCAGCTGTTCTTAACTTGTTGTTAGCTGAGTATGCATTGTCACCTCTAATACCACCATTTGAAGTAGTTCCTCCTCCACGTCCCCATGAAGCGTAAACTACTGTAGATAATTTTGTAGTCTCGTTGATGTTGTAGTCCCAGTTTAAAGACATAACTGGTTTATGGTAATAATTTGTTTTTAAATTATATTCTTCACCATTTTTCATTCCCCAATCAGAGTTGTATTTGATATTTGGTTTTTGACCATCACTTCCGTATTTCAAGAAATCACTTAATAAAGGAGAAGTAGATCTTTGATCGTGCCATTGAGGTGCTCCTGTAAATGTGAATTCTAAGCTGTGTTTGTCATTGATTTTGTATCCAAAAGCCATGAAGTAGTTGTATCCTTCAAATTTAGTTCCGTCAACATATCCGTTTCCTTCAGTTCTGCTAAATAAAACAGAAGCAGAAAGTCCGTTTTTCATTAATCCTGTACTGTAAGATGCTTGTGCTTTTAAGTAGTTGTTATTACCAAAGCTAGAAGAAAGTGATCCACCTTCTTTAACATCAGAAGATTTTGTAACAATGTTGATTGTTCCTCCAACAGAAGAAATAGCCAATTTTGAAGCTCCTAAACCTCTTTGTACTTGCATAGCAGAAGTTACATCAGAGATACCTGCCCAGTTACTCCAGAATACAGCACTGTTTTCCATGTCATTGATAGGCACTCCGTTAACCATTACAGCAATATTTTTTTGGTCAAATCCACGAATAGCAATTCTTGAATCTCCATATCCACCACCTGCTTTTGAAGCATATACAGAAGGTGTGCTTTTTAAGATCTCTGGAAATTCCTGAGAACCTAATTTTTCTTGAATTTCAGCAGCTTTAATTGTAGAAACTGCAACAGGAGTTTTTCTGTCTTTTGCAATATCTACTACGCTACTTTTAACCACAATTTCACTTAATTCGTTAGAATTAGATACTAAAACTATCTTTCCTAAATTTGTAGTTGCACCTTTTGCTACTGTAAATTTGATAGTTTGATTTTCGTAACCTAAGTAAGAAAGAACGATTTCTCCTGTGCTAGTTGTAGCATCGATAGTAAATTTACCATCAAAATCTGTAGAAGTAGCAGCCGAGGATCCTTTGATCGCAACGTTTGCCCCCGGTAGTGAAGCCACACCGTCGGTAATAGTACCGGTAATTTTTCCTTGAGAAAATGCGGTCGAAACTATCATGAACAATAGTCCAGTAAGTAACCAATTTTTCATTGTCTTCATTTGTTATTTAGTTTATTGTTTTTGGCAAAATTATAACATTAAAATCAGATAATGTTATCAAAACGTTAAGAAAAGCTAGTTTTGTCTAATGTGTTGCGTATTAAAATGTTTTTTCTTATTTTAAGTAAACAAAATGATGTTTTTTTGAATTTAGAGATGTGTTTTTTGTTAAAAATGTAATAATTTGAATTGTTCTGTAGGTCTAAACTTTCAATAAATAGCGTTATAGATGTTAAAATAGGCGTCTTTATACGAAAAAACGCCTTAATTTGCGTTAAATTAAGGCGTTTCAGTTTATTAAGAAAATTTTCTTCTAAAAGTTTTTATTTATTCTTCAAAAAATGGTTTAGCAAAAATGAAGTTGAACTATCGTGATTTTTAACAGTTTTTGAGTTAATCTCATCTAAAATTGAATTTGCCAATTGTTTACCCAATTCAACTCCCCATTGATCAAAACTGAAGATGTTCCAGATAACGCCCTGAACAAAAATCTTGTGCTCGTATAAAGCAATCAATGAACCTAAAGACTTAGGAGTTAATTTTTGAATCAAGATTGTATTTGTTGGTTTGTTTCCGGTGAAAACTTTAAACGGCAATAAGTAAGAAGCTTTCTCAGCAGCAAGTCCTTGTTTGTCAAATTCAGCCTGAACCTGTGCAGCAGTTTTTCCATTCATTAAAGCCTCAGTCTGAGCAAAAAAGTTTGACATTAATTTATTATGGTGATCTTCGTTTCCGTAAAGAGATTTTACGAATCCAATAAAATCTGTTGGAATCAATTTTGTTCCCTGGTGAATTAATTGGAAAAATGCATGTTGAGAATTTGTTCCAGGTTCTCCCCAAATAATAGTTCCGGTTTGGTAATTAACCGGTTTTCCATCGCGGCCAACACTTTTTCCATTACTTTCCATAGTTGCTTGTTGCAAATACGGAGCTAATTTTGATAAATATTGAGTGTATGGAATCAAAGCTTCACTTTCGGCTCCAAAGAAATTATTATACCAAACGCTTAACAAAGCTAAAATTACCGGAATATTTTCATCAAATTCTGCCGATTTAAAATGCTCGTCCATTTCATTAGCTCCAACTAATAATTGGTTGTAATTATCAAAACCAATTGCTAAAGCTATGCTTAAACCAACAGCACTCCATAAAGAAAATCTTCCGCCAACCCAGTCCCACATTGGAAAAACGTTGTCTGGATTAATCCCGAATTCAGTTACTTTTTGAATATTCGTTGAAACCGCCACAAAGTGTTTTGCAACATCTTCCTGAGAAGCTGATTTCAAAAACCATTCTCTGATAGTTTCAGAATTTGATAAAGTTTCCTGAGTTGTAAAAGTTTTAGAAACAATTAAAAATAATGTTGTTTCAGGATTCAGTTTTTTGATTATTTCGTTTACGTGATCACCATCAACATTCGAAACGAAATGTGTGTTCAGGTGATTTTTGTAAAATTGTAAAGCTTCAACTGCCATAACCGGACCTAGGTCAGAGCCTCCAATTCCAATATTTACAATATCAGTAAAAGCTTTTCCTGTAAAACCTTTTCTTTGTCCAGAAATTACTTCGTTTGTAAAGTTTTTGATTTTGTTTTTTACTTCATAAACTTCAGGAATTACATTTTCTCCATCAACCTTAATAACTGCCGATTCCGGAGCACGTAAAGCTGTATGAAGAACAGCGCGATTTTCAGTTTGATTAATTATTTCTCCTCCAAAATATTGAGAGATAGCATCTTTTAATCCAATAGAATTTGCTAATTCTAATAAAAGAGAAACAGTTTCCTGACTAATATTGTTCTTAGAATAATCAACTAAAAAATCATTCCATTGTAAGTTGAATTTTTCAGCACGTGCATTATCTTGCTGAAATAATTCCTGTATAGTAGTTTCGTGAATTGCGTTATAGTGATTTTGCAGATTTTTCCACGCTTCAGTCCCGGTTGGGTTTGTTGTGTTTAAAGCCATTTTTTAGTTTAATTGAAAATTTGGTTATAAAAACACAAAAATACTGAAATAACTTTTAATAGCTTTAAGGTTCACAATTATATAACAATTAGTTACGAAAACGTTTTATGAATCAACATTACAATTTTTTCCAGACAACTTCGGCAGTGACAGATTTCCCTCCCTGCGTTGTATTGGTTACAACATATTTGAGTTCGTTATTCATGAAAGTGTAAGATCTCTTTTGAATTGTTCCTTCCCAGTTTGGAAACGAAGCTGTTTTTATTTTAAAAGTAATAACCTTATTTGCTTCGTCAATTTCATATTCTCCAAAGTGCGAATTACTTCCTTGTACAATTGCTGCGTTTTCTTCAGGAGTACATTTGTTTTTATCGCCCGAAATTATTTTAGGTCTTTCATTTTTATAAATCTCAATAGCGTAATTTCCTTTTTCGTCAAAAAACAAAATGCCTTTTGGATTTACATCATACAGAAGATTTTTTGTCCCGTCGGAATTTTTGTTTTCTACTGAAACCAAAGCCCATGAACCTAAAAAAACAGATTTCGCTTTTTGCGCAATCGCCGAATTTAGGACTAATAGTAATAATAAGAAAGTTGTGTTTTTCATCTTTAAAATTTTAGTAGTTTACTTTAATAATTTCTCCATTTATAGATTCTTCAATACTTTTTGTATAAGCATTTATTAAATCTTCAGCCGGAATGTCTGAAACTTTTGCAGGACTTATTGCATTTATTCTAATTCCTCTTTCTAATTCCAGCGAAGCCGAAAGCACAAAGCTGTTAATTCCGCCATTTACAATTGCTTTACTAACATTGTTTTTCACAGGTTTATCGGCCATTTTTCCCGAAGTAAGTATGAAAGATCCGTTATTGTTTAAATATTTTTGTCCAATTAGAACCAGATTTACCTGACCCAATAGTTTGTTCTTAATGCCGATATTTAATTTTTCTTCGTCAAGCGAAAGTAAATCTCCTGTATAACAATCGCCGGCAACACAAATGCAGACATCAATATTTTTAATTTTTTCAAATAATTTTTCAATCGAATTTGAATCTGATAAATCGATTTTAAAATCACCGCTGTTTCTTCCTGCCGAAATAATTTCATGATTTTTTGCCAGAGCCGGATTCAGTATTTTGCCAATTGTTCCGTTTGCTCCAATTAAAAGTATTCTCATTTTGTAGATTTTTAGTTTGTTATCTGAAACAAAATTAAGAAGTTAGCTTTCACGGAAAATTGTACTTATTAGCACTAAAATTGTATTTTAGCATAATGACAAACAAGAATTTATATCTTCCTTTTGAAGTTGATTTTAAAGAGTTGGAACAGTTTCCGAAAACAATTCGGAAAAACAATTTCTTTGAATTGATTTATGTTGTTGACGGAACCGGAATTCAGGTCATTAATGATAATAAATTTCAATACCGAAAGGGAAATCTATTTCTTGTAACACCACAAGATGTTCATTCGTTTGAAATTACAACGCCAACAAAATTCTTTTTCCTTCGGTTTAATGAATATTATATCAAAGCAAATTCTCAAAACGGACAATTTGAAACTATTCTGCGAATGGAATATATTCTTCAAAATGCAAGTCACCGTCCCGGATGTATTCTAAAAAATAAAATTGATAAACCTTTAATTGCGTCGCTGATAGAAAGCATAATTCAAGAACAAGACAATCAACAGATTTATCATCAAAAGATTATTGAGCAAATTGTAAATACCATAATTACAGTCGTAGCGAGAAATATTGCTTTAAAACTTCCGAAGAATATTAAAGAAACTACGGAAGAAATGGTTCTGGAAATATTGCATTATATTCAGGAAAACATCTACAATTCAAAACAATTAAAAGCAGAAAGAGTAAGCGAACATTTTAATATTTCGCTTAATTATTTAGGAAAGTATTTTAAGAAACAAACTGGTGAAACACTGCAAGAATATATTGCAAGCTATAAGTTAAGATTGATTGAAGCCAGACTTTTAAACAGCGATATGCGCATTAATGAAATTGCAGATGAATTAAATTTTTCCGACGAAAGTCATTTAAATAAAGTTTTTAGAAAACATAAAGGAATGAATCCATCGGAGTTTAGGAAGAAGTATTCTAAGTAATGTTGTTTCAAATATTACCAAATCTTCCACCAGGGCTTTTTATTGATCTCAATTTTTTTCTCGGCTTTATTGATTTCGATTCTTTTTGGTTCTTCAATTTTTATAGATGAATCATCAAAAAAAAGTTCACCATTCTCATTCATTCCAAGTGGAAGTTTTGTTCTTTCTTTCCAATCTTCAGTTTGCAATTCCGGGATTAAAACCGAATCGATTTTGTCAATAAATTTTTGTCTTGCCTTTTCTGTGATTTCATCTTCAAGATTTGAAGTGGAGTTTTTAAAGAGGGGAAGAGAGTTTCCTGGAATATTTAAAAGGAAAATCTGAGTTTTGTTTTTGATTTTCTGAATGTCTAGTACTTTAAAAAAAGAATTATCATCTAAGAGAGTGTGTCCGTTTTTTGCTGAATCAGGATTAAATTTAGATAAATCCCGCGCATCAGAACTTGCAATTAGGTATCTTAAATTTCCCGAAAGACCACTGCTAATATAAGTCATGTCAGTAAAGCCTCTTTCTTTAATTATTTGTCCAATTTTGTAATGTGCAATTAAATCTTCTGGAAGATTGGTGTCTCTATAATATAGTTTTAACTCTGAAAAAGTTTCATCAAGAATATCTTTAATGCGTGTGTTTTTCATGTTATTTCTATTTTATAAATACAAAAAGGTTTTACAAATTCCCAATACTGTCCAATTCTTTTTTCAAAGGTTCGATTTGGTTAAAGAAACGGGTTTTATCATTTCCAGTTAAAGATTCTCCTGTTGGTAAGTTAAGTCGAAGTGCATCAACCTGAACACCATTTTTCCAGAAACGATAGCAAACGTGAGGTCCGGTTGCGAGTCCGGTGCTGCCAACTAATCCAATCGTTTGTCCTTGAGTCACACGTTGTCCGCGGCGAACAAGAATTCTGGACATATGTAAATATTGAGTGGAGTAGGTTCCGTTGTGTTTTACTTTTACAAAGTTTCCGTTTCCTGCTGTATATCCTGTTGCTTCTACAACTCCCGAAGCAGTTGTTGAAATTGGAGTTCCGGTTGGAGCAGCATAATCAGTTCCTTTGTGTGCTTTCCATGTATGTTGTACAGGATGAAATCTGTTTGCTGTAAATCTTGATGTGATTCGGCTGAACTTAATTGGTGTTTTTAAGAAGAAGTTTTTCAGTGTTTTTCCTTCATCATCATAATATTCTATTTTTCCTGAAGTAGTATCTTTTTCAAAAGGAAAAGCATAAACGATTTTTCCTTTATATTCAAAAAAGGCAGCTTCAAGATCTTCAACACCGTCATATGTTTTTCCGTTGATAAAACGTTCGGTAAAAATTAATCCGTAACGATCTCCTTTTTTAAGTTTAAAGAAGTCGATTGACCATGAAAATACTTTTGTAATTCTGCTGGCAAGTGCGGTTTCTACATCTTCATCTCCTAAAGTTTCGGATAATGAAGTTTTTAAAACGCCGCCAATAATTTTACGTTTTAATGTAACCGGTTTTATTTTTCTGTAAGCTTTAGCAATGCTATCTCTTAAATCGACTACGTAGTAAGTTAAGGCATCAGGCTGATAAATGAAAACCTGTAGTTTGTTAGTTTTATTTTTTGAACGAAGAATTGTGTAAGGTTTGTTGTAGCGAACTGTTCTAACATCAAAAGAATCTTTTACTTGTTCTACAATATCATAGATTTTTTTGTCTCCAATATTTTGGTTTTGGATGATAGAACCAAAAGAATCACCTTTTTTTATAGTGTCATTTACAATATTAAAGTCAGCGTAATTAAATCCAAATTCTACTTTTTTAGTCTTTGGTTTACTAATTTTAGTTTCTATTTTTTCCTCCGTTTTATTACATGAAAACACAGAGAATATTAGGATTATAAATACGAATACTTTTTTCAAACTTTTTAATTTTTTTTAGGGAATTAAATGGTTGTTTCGTTTCCCCAATTGGACAATTCTTCTTCGGTCCACAATTTAGGAAAAAAGATGCGTCTTTGGTATTTTGGATGCATATATTTTTGCCAATCACTGCCACCAGTAGCTTCTCCAGTGCCTTTTCCGCTTTCTAAGATGTATTTTCTTGCAGTATTAAGGTGTTGCATTACCCAAGTAATGTTCACCGTTTTGTCGTAATGACGCATTGCTTCAATTAACGCAGCATTTTTTTGATCTTCTTCTGGTAATTGAGTAAATTTTTGCCAGATATTCCTGGTTTTAAAAGTAGTCATTTGTCTTAAAAACTGCTCTTTGTATTTGTTTTCGAATTCCTGAAGTAAATATGATTTTTCTCCCGTTTGATAATCTTTTCCGGCAGCCTGCCAATACAAATGCTCAAACATAGTTTCTAAATCAGTGTTTTCGTCAAAGTTTGCTTTGTATCTGCGATCGGTTAAATTGATTACATCTGTCGAAGCAAACTCTATCAATCTATATTGTGCACTCTGAAAACCACTTGCAGGAGTCAATGTGTTTCTGAATTTCATGTATTGATCAACCTCCATTCCATTTTCCATAATACTGAAAGAATTGGTAAGCATGTCAAAATAGCGAGTGATTCTTGATAATCTTTCGCTGAAAAAATCAACCTGAATATTTTGTGTGTCGGCAATTTGATCAATTTCCCACAGAATCATTTTAAAAATTAATTCGTTTACCTGATGATACATGATAAAAACCATTTCGTCAGGAAGTGTAGTACGTTGTATTTGTAAATTTAAAAGCGCGTCAGTTTGAATGTAGTCCCAATATGTTATTGGTTTTGACCAAAGTAAACCTTCTAAATGAACATCAGTTTTTTGATTTATTGCTTGAAATTTAAGGTCAATTTCTTTTAAAATTGATTCAGAATTATCTGTGGAATTCATTATTTTTTTACTTTAAATGGATTTTTTAATCCTTTATATTCATCAAGATCTGCTTTAAGTGATCCTACTGCAAGATCTGCTTTGATTCTAATAGGGACTTTGTTGTCGTCGTCAGTTATCCAGAGCGTTACGCTTTCCTGTTCTTTAAAGACTCTTCCGGTTTGTACAAGTGGTTTAAAGATCATTGTAGAAACGGTGCCAAATTTAGTCGTAATATCTTGACGGCCTACATATTTTAACTTAAATTTTGTGATTTCTTCATCAAAAAACATGTCAATTGTAATCGCTTCGCCGGGTTTCAGTTTGTCAATATTGGGATGATTTCGCAAATAATAAAAAGAAGAAATAATGTCTTGTACATTATCTGTAAGAAGAATTGTTTTTTCGGTGTTGCGTTTATAGTCTTTTACTAAAACCTTATTTTCATTTGGATTAAAGAATCCTTCCTGGTTTTTTGTATAACCGCCTTCATCTATTTTTCTGACATAACGATAAGGGTTTCCGTTTACTTTGTCAAAGTAACTTTCGTATAAATCTTCAACTTTAAAAAAGAACCTTGACATTCCGGTTGTGTAGCCTTTGCCTACAGCGTGAAAAACTTTTTTGTTGTTGATGGTTGCATCTTTCATTTCGAGAGTAGCATAACCGGCATTTATAATTCCGTAATGAATTCTGAATTTGAAGTATTCCCCCGTGTCAAAAGCATCTTCTTTTTGAGTGTCGAAAGCTAGTGTCGTGAGAACTAATATAAGTAGAACTAATTTTTTCATAGTACAATTTTTACATTTCATTATAAAGATAAATAGATGCAAATTCTATTCCAAATGTACCAAAACAAAAAAACTCAGTCAAGGAATGACTGAGTTTTTATGCTATTAACTAACCAAAAAACTATAAATTATGAAATTTATATCAATTCAGAAGGAAACCACCCCTTCTTGATTTGCGAGTGCAAAGATATACAGAAAGTTCAATAAAGATATAGCAAAAGGTAAGTTTAACATAACATTTGCATAAAAACCATCATTTTACAGAGAATTCTTCTGTACAATGTAATTATTTTGCATTTTTACAATGTTCCTCTCAATTCTTGCTCTCTCTCAATCGACTCAAAAAGGGCTTTAAAGTTCCCTGCACCGAATCCTTTTGCTCCCATTCTTTGAATAATTTCGAAAAATAGCGTCGGTCTGTCCTGAACTGGCTTAGTAAATATCTGTAATAAATATCCATCTTCGTCGGCGTCTACCATGATGGCAAGTTTCTCAATTTCGTTTAAATCTTCTTTCATCATATCCATGTGAACGCCTAATCTTTCTGGGATTGCTTCATAATAAGTATGAGGAGGAGGAGATAAAAATTCAACTCCGCGAGCTTTTAAAGCCGAAACGGTTTTGATGATATCATCAGTTGCAATGGCAATGTGCTGAATTCCAGGTCCGCCATAGAAATCTAAATATTCTTCAATTTGTGATTTTTTCTTTCCTTCTGCAGGTTCGTTGATTGGGAATTTAATTCTTCCGTTTCCATTAGACATTACTTTACTCATCAAAGCCGAATATTCGGTATTGATTTGTTTGTCGTCAAAGGATAAGAAATTCACGAATCCCATAACGTCTTCGTAGAATTTTACCCAGGTATTCATTTCATTCCAACCCACATTTCCAACCATGTGGTCGATATATTTTAATCCGGTTGGTTCCGGATTATAGTCTGATTTCCATTCTTTGTATCCTGGTAAGAAAATACCATTGTAGTTTTTTCTTTCTACAAAAATATGAACGGTTTCGCCGTAAGTGTAAATTCCGGAGCGAACAACTTCTCCAAACTCATCTGATTCTACAGTTGGTTCCATAAAAGAACGTGCACCACGTTTCATAGTTTCTTCATAAGCACTTCTTGCATCTTCAACCCAAAGTGCAGCAACTTTTACACCGTCGCCATGTTTTTTCAAGTGTTCGTTTATTGGAGAATCTGCTGTTAATGGTGTAGTTAAAACAATTCTGATTTTGTCTTGTTTTAAAACATAAGATGCTTTGTCTTTTACTCCTGTTTCTAATCCGGCGTAAGCTAATGACTGATATCCGAAAGCAGTTTTATAATAATGTGCAGACTGTTTTGCATTTCCTACATAAAACTCTACATAATCTGTTCCTAATAACGGAAGGAAATCTTGTGCTCCTTCAAAGATTTTTTCTAATCCGTATTCTACTGATTTTATTTCTTTTGACATAATGTTTATTTGTTTAATCGGTTAATCGTTTAATTGATAAAACCGAAATTTATTTTTTTAAGATTTTTTTTTACCGCAAAGAGTGCTAAGTTTTTTTTATCAGTAAGATTTTGCAAAATCACAAAGGACACAAAGCTTTGCGAACTTGGTTTGATAAGACTTCCTTAGAAACTTTGTAAACTTTGCGTAAAATCCTTTGTGGACTTTGCGGTTAAATTCGATTAGTTACTCCGTCCAGGATTTGTAGTATTGACCATCATCAAGACCCATAGCTTCTTCAGTAACCATAAGTGGTCTGAAAGTATCGACCATAACGGCTAATTCCTGAGTTTCTTTATGACCAATGCTGCGTTCCATTGCGCCTGGCGCGGGACCATGCGGAATTCCTTTTGGGTGTAAAGTGATGTGACCTTGCTCTATATTATTACGGCTCATGAAATCGCCATCAACATAATATAGTACTTCGTCAGAATCTATATTGCTGTGGTTGTATGGCGCCGGAATTGCTTTCGGATGATAATCGTAAAGTCTAGGGCAGAATGAACAAACGACAAAAGTTGCCGTTTCAAAAGTTTGATGTACCGGAGGCGGTTGGTGAACACGTCCCGTTATTGGTTCGAAATTATGAATCGAGAATCCGTATGGGAAATTGTAACCATCCCAACCCACAACATCAAATGGATGTGTGGCGTAAACTACCTCGTGAATCATTCCTTCTTTTTTGATTTTAATTAAAAAATCACCTTTTTCGTCGTGCGTTTCAAGTTCAGATGGTAAAATAAAATCACGTTCGCAAAATGGCGAATGTTCTAAATGTTGACCTGATTGGTTTTTATAACGTTTTGGAGTGTAAAAAGGAGAATAAGATTCTACGTAAAATAGTCGGTTCTCTTCAGTTTCAAATTCTATTTGATAAATAATACCTCTTGGAATAATTAAATAATCTCCATATTCAAAAGGAATATTTCCTAACATGGTTCTTAATTTTCCTTTTCCTTTATGGATGAAAAGCATCTCATCGGCATCGGCATTTTTGTAGAAATAATTTCTAAGCGATTCTTTTGGCGCTGCCAATCCAATGATACAGTCTTTGTTAACCAACATTGGTTTGCGGCTGTCAAGGAAATCATTTTCAGGTTTTAATTCAAAACCTTTGAAAAGTAATGATTTTATGTTTTTTCCGATTGCAATTTTTGGTTCAACCGAATAAGAGTTTAATATTTCTTTTACCTGAGTTGGTCTGTGAACATGATACGACAATGACGAATGTCCATGAAAACCTTCGGTACCAAACAATTGTTCGTAGTAGAAACCTCCGTTTGGTTTTTCGAATTGAGTGTGTCTTTTTTGAGGGAAATCTCCAAGTTTATGATATAATGGCATGGCTTTTCTATTAGATAATTTGTAAATTAGATAATTCGAAAAATTTGAATTGTGTGAACAGATAATTAGCTCAATTCTATAATTGACTAATCATCTCAATTCGATAGCTTCACTCAGGATTTCTCTTGATGAGGAATTGAAGATATTCTAATAAACCTGTCCATTTTGTTTTCATTATAACAAATGTCGTAATTTTTATTGAGTAAAATTATAAATTATATCATTTATAAACCTAAAATATTTCAATTTTTTTTGAGATAAATTTTGCACAGTATAAAAATAGCAGGTTTTTATTGCACTATTAGTTAATAGAGTATTAAAATAAAAATCCGATACTAAACCAGGTAAAACTTTTTGAGAGTTCCGGAGACCATGATTGCTTAACTTCGATAGGGCCAATAATGGTTTCTAATCCGTAACCTACAGCATAACCAGAATATTTAGGCATTGAAATCCAATTAACGGTAGTGAAAATATCATCGCCTAAGTTGGCAAAATTGGCTGAAAGATTAACGTGATTCTTTTTGAAAATTTCATAATCTAAAGTAATGTCGGTTTTAATGTAGCTATTAGCTGCAATACTTAAAAAGTCATATCCGTAAAAATAATTGAAATTATTGATCTTGTTATAGCCGTAACCACCCAGAATAAAATCGAAAAAAGGTACATTGTCACTGCCAATGTTAAATCCTGCATCGGCACCAATTTTAACAGTTGCTTTTCTGAATAATGTTTTGGCAAAAGCAATTTCTGCCTTTGCAATTGAGAAAGGTTTGAAATTATTGGTATAATCAGATGATGCTAAATAAGTTTGTAAATCTGTAGAGAAATACAATCCTGAGTGCGGATAGCTTTTGTTGTCAAAAGAATCATATTTTAAATACCCGAAGAGACTTAGGTAATTACTTTTGTCAATAATGTTTGCTGCGTTTGAAAGGGTTGGCGAATTTATCTTTAGATACTTGAATTCGGCACCACCACCCATTAAAAACTTTTGGACAAAGATGGTTTGAAAATAAGCCTGATTTGACCAATCAAGAAAATCAACATTTATTAGATTTAAGTTTGAATTTACACCTGTTATATTGCTTATGCTGGTGGTGACATTTCGGTTAAATTGATTTAATCTGGATCGGAATCCAAAGCTGATATTAAAACCATTTTCGACATAATAGTTTAAATCGTATCTAAAATTATCACCTAAAATAACATCAAGTGAAGTAATGTCATTTTTTAGAAATGTTTTTTTATGCGTAAGATTCAATAAAATTCCACTTTTATAAAGTCCGTCATAATGTAATCCAAGTTTCAAAAAAGTTTGTGTTGGATTCTCTTTCAGTACTAGATCAAGATCGTCTGCATCGCCGTCTGGCTGCAGGCAATAAGAAATGGTACTAAAGTTTTGAGTTGCATTTATATTGTTGATTCCCGTTTTTAAATCATCATAAGTTATAGTGCTTCCGGGTTTGAAGCGCAATTTACCATTAATGTACTCTTTGGTATAATTGTCTAGGTTTTCGTTGTTTATTTTCTTGATTTCAAGTGTGTCTGAACTAATTTTTAGCTTTGGTTTTTTATAGAAATTATCTTCATTGGCCAATGATTTGATTTTTTCATAAACCGCAAAAGCAGCTTCTTCACCTTTTCGAATAATTTCTTCGCCTTTGTCAAATGAAATTACTCCATAATCCCGAATATCCGGTTTGATGTAGATATCAGTGTCTTTTATTTTGCTTTTCATTTTATCAATCGACTGCAAATTGGTAATTTGAACCAATATTCTGGTAGCGTTTTTTAGATTTTTACGATTCATTAAATCGTCCTGAACATCAACACCAATAATAATGTCAGCACCTAGATTGCGCACTTCTTTTATAGGATAATTGTTGACAACACCTCCGTCTACTAATAAACTTCCGTCAATTTCAACAGGAGTAAACAAGGACGGAAATGCGGCACTTGCCATCATCGCCTGAACAAGGTTTCCTTTGTTTAGCAAAACTTCTTCGCCGGTTTCTATGTTGGTACCAATACATAAAAACGGAGTTGGGAGTTTATTGAAATCACGAACATGACGTACATTTCGAGTTAAACTACTCAATAAATTATAATTGTACATTCCTTTTGAAAGTGCTTCCGGAATTCCAACTCTAAAATTACTAAACGGCAAAACTATAGCATACAATTCGTCGTTGCGTTTGCCGTAAAAGTTTTTAGACGAACGCGGAATATAATCGTTTATTAAATCGTCGAAATTGGTTTTTTTAAAAATAGAATCAATTTGTGTGGCGTTGTAACCAGAAGCATAAAGTCCGCCAATTACAGATCCCATACTGGTTCCGCCAATATAATCGATTTTAATTCCGGCTTCTTCCAAAACCTTCAAAACACCAATATGCGCAAATCCTTTGGCGCCGCCGCCACTTAAAACCAAACCAATTTTTGGTCTTTTTATGCTATCTTGCTTTTTATCTTGTGAAAATGTTTTTTCAGGAGGAAATAAAAATGCAAAAAATAACAATGCCGCGCTCCAAATGGTTCCGATAGTTCTCGGAACGGGAGAGGAACCTATTGACTGAGTTTTTGAAATTAACAGCTTGTTGAGGCGCATAAAAAAAGTGATTGGTTTTGTAAAAGTCGGCAATTTTTTCGGCTTTATACTAGATTTATCTTAATATGATTGTGTTTTTGAAAGTACTAATTTTTTGTCTTTATCATATTTCCAAACATCCGTATGATTTCTTGCGCCGCCCCTGCAGCTTGATGTAAGTGTCTTTTTTATTTTATCAATTTTTACATCGCAAAACATATCGCATTTAGGATTAAAGTTTGATGGGAAATTTAAAACATCAAATTTTGTTGTCTTTGGATTAAAAATAAAAATCTCATAAATGGTATAAACTCCCATTCCGTCATCTGTGTGAAAAGAAGCAAAATCTGTAAATCCGTCAAAATTATAATCGTTAATTTCTAAATGTGACTTCTTTCCTGTCATTGAAGCTTCAAGATTGTTTATGAGCTGAATTTGACCGGTTTTAGAATTTTTTATTTTCAATGTTTCAAAATCATCTTCAAAACTTACTTTAAATTCACTTTTATCTTTTTGTAAAACAGAAACTTCATTTTGACTATATGAAATAGAGAAAACGAATAGTAAACCAATATGTAAAAAGAGTTTTTTCAAAATCAATTAATTTTCTTTTGGATGATAAAATTCGACAATTTTTTTTGCTTTTGATACTCCAATCACATCCGAAATTTCTTTTTCTGATGCTAGTTTCAATCTTTTAACACTTTTGAAATGTTGTATTAACGTTAGCATGGTTTTTTCTCCAATACCCGGAATACTTTCTACAGACGAATTAAGTGCCGCTTTGCTACGTTTGTCCCGATGAAAAGTAATTCCAAAACGGTGTGCTTCATTTCGCAATTGCTGAATCACTTTTAATGTTTCAGATTTTTTATCTAAATATAACGGAATGGAATCTCCTGGATAGAAAAGTTCTTCAAGTCGTTTGGCAATCCCAATAATCGCAATTTTTCCGCGTAAGCCTAATTCGTCAATACTTTTTAATGCCGCAGATAATTGTCCTTTACCACCGTCAATAATAATTAATTGTGGCAAAGGCTCTTTTTCGTCTAATAATCTTTTGTAGCGGCGATATACAATTTCGGTCATCGAAGCAAAATCGTCAGGACCTTCGACGGTTTTTACATTAAAATGTCGATAATCTTTTTTACTTGGTTTTCCGTCTTTAAAAACCACACAGACTGCAACCGGATTTGTTCCCTGAATGTTCGAGTTATCAAAACATTCAATATGTCGGGGTTCAACATGCAAACGCAAATCTTTTTGCATTTGTGCCATGATGCGATTGGTGTGTCGATCAGGATCTACGATTTGCAATTGCTTTAATTGTTCGATTCGGTAAAACTTTGCATTTCGAATCGATAAATCTAATATTTGCTTTTTGTCGCCAAGCTGTGGAACTGTTGTTTTGATGTTTTCGCCCAAATCAATTTCAAACGGAACAATGATTTCTTTTGATAATAATTGAAAACGCTCGCGAAGTTCAATAATTGCCAATTCTAACAATTCTTCGTCTGTTTCGTCCAGTTTTTTCTTTATTTCTAAAGTATGAGAACGAATAATCGATCCGTGCGATATTTGCAAAAAGTTGACATAAGCCGCACTTTCGTCAGATACAATCGAGAAAACATCGACATTGGTAATCTTCGGATTTACGATTGTAGATCGCGATTGGTAATTTTCAAGAACGTCGATTTTTTCTTTTATTTTTTGGGCTTCTTCAAACTGTAAATTCTGCGCATATTGCGTCATCAAACGCTTGAAATCTTTCATGCTTTCTTTGAAATTTCCTTTCAGGATTTCGCGAATTGCATCGATTTGTTTTTGATAATCTTCCAGAGATTCCAAACCTTCGCATGGACCTTTGCAGTTACCAATATGATATTCCAGACAAACTTTGAACTTTCCTGAATCTATATTTGATTTACTCAGATCAAAATTGCAGGTTCGCAACGGATACAATTCTTTGATTAGATCTAAAATGGTATGTACAGTTTTGAAACTTGTATAAGGTCCAAAATATTCAGAACCATCTTTGACCATTCTTCTGGTCGAAAATATTCTCGAAAAAGGTTCTTTTTTAATGCAAATCCAAGGATAACTTTTATCATCACGCAACAATACATTATAACGTGGCTGTAAAGTTTTGATCAAATTGTTTTCTAACAAAAGCGCATCGGTTTCTGTAGGAACTACGATGTGTTTTATAGTTACAATTTTTTTTACCAGAACATTCGTTTTGGCAGTATCATGAATTTTATTGAAATAAGAGGAAACTCTTTTTTTAAGATTTTTGGCTTTTCCAACATATAAGATCTTCCCGTCTTTATCATAATATTGATACACGCCAGGATTGTCCGGCAAGGTTTGGATTTGAAGATCTAAGGACGGTTTTTGCATTCTGTTTTGTTTCTGAAGATAACTGATATGCTTTTTCAAAAACCATTCCGATTTTTATAAAAAGCTTAACATCGATTTAGTTTCAAATTTACGAAATCAAAAGAATAATTTCTATATTTAGATTTTATAATTCTATATGAAAAATAATACGCCCTTGGTTATTTTTGACGAAGCCATTTTGCCCGGAGAAAGCAAAACTATAAACGTCGAAATTGCTCGTTTGCATACCACTACAAAACTTAATATTCCGGTTATTGTGCGCCGTTCTAAGATTGAAGGCCCGGTAGTTTTATTCTCCGCAGGAATTCATGGCGACGAAATTAACGGTGTCGAAATCGTTCGTCAGATCATTAGTAAAAAAATTAACCGCCCCGCAAGAGGAACCATTATTTGTATTCCGATTATCAATATGTACGGTTTTGTGAATAAATCTCGTGAGTTTCCTGACGGCAGAGATTTAAACCGTGTTTTTCCGGGAAGTAAAAAAGGTTCTCTGGCAAGTAGATTTGCTTATCATATCGTAGAACAAATTTTACCAATTATAGATTATGCGGTCGATTTTCATGCGGGAGGAGCAAGTCGATTTAATGCACCACAAATCAGGATTACGGAAAGGAATGCTGAATTGAAAATTCTGGCCGATGTTTTTAATGCGCCTTTCACGCTTTATTCTAAAAATATTAGTGGTTCTTTTAGAAATACCTGTGAGAAAGCAAATGTAAAAATGCTTCTTTTTGAAGGTGGGAAATCATTAGATATTAATAATGTAATTGCAAATGAAGGTGTAATGGGAGTGAAGCGTTTGTTGCATTATTTAAAGATGCTTGATCCAAAACAAGTAGTTGAAGAAGCCGAAGATCCATCTATTTATATTAAACATTCGGTTTGGCTGCGCGCTAAATGTTCCGGTTTACTGCACGATTATAATAGAATTGGGCGTTTTGTAACCAAAGGAACTATTCTGGCAATTATAACGGATCCTTTTGGTAAATTTGAACAAAAAGTAAAAGCACCGCACGATGGTTTTGTGATCAATGCCAATCATTCACCAATTGTGTATGAAGGCGATGCAATTTACCACATGTCTAAAAGTAACCCGGAAAATGCCGACGAATAAAAAAGAATTACGAGTACAGTATAAAAATCTTCGAAAACAACTTTCAGAAGAGGATATCGAAGAAAAGAGTTTGGCTATAGCCAATAATTTAATTGGTTTGCCTATTTGGGATAAAACGTATTATCATGTTTTTCTTCCAATTGAAGAGCAAAAAGAGATAAATACCGAATACATTTTACACTTACTTGCAGGAAAAGACAAAGAAATTGTGGTTTCGAAAAGTGATTTTGAAACTCGCGGAATGTCTCATTTTTTGTTGACTGATAATACCAAAATCAAGAAAAACGAATATAATATTCCCGAGCCTGTAAATGGTTTGCCAGTTCCATCTGAAACTATTGATGTGGTTTTTGTTCCGCTTTTAGCTTTTGATGTTTTTGGAAACAGAGTAGGCTACGGAAAAGGTTTTTATGATAAATTTTTATCTGAATGCAAACCGGAAACCATTAAAATCGGACTTTCTTTCTTTGAAATCGAAAACCAGATTGAGGATGTCTTTGAATTTGATGTAAAACTAGATTATTGTGTGACGCCTTATAAAGTCTACACTTTTTAGGTTTAAACCATATAAGTGATATAAGCAAATATAAGTTATGTGAATGTTTAAAGTGAAATTATATGGTAAATAAGCTTTTTTTTAATTTGATATTGCTTTTTGTCTTATTTGTAAGCTGTAAGTCAGATCATAAAGAGGAACATGTAAAACATGAAGGTTTAGAGGATGTACTATTGAAATCTGCTTTGAAAACGAACGATAATAATATTAAGGAAGTGTTTATTGTTTTTTCTGAAGGTAAAAAAGGGGGAGAATTTCAACCAAAAAATAATTTCATGTTCAGTCTTGAAAAAGACAATTCATACATTAGATATACAAATTTTTCTGAGGAGAATATTTCAAAAGAGGAGATGAAGGATAGTATTTTATTAGCGGTAAATGAAAAGTTGAAAATTGCTAATTTCTTCAAACAGAAAAATATTTTATTAAAAGATGTTTATGGAGATACAATTGGAGAGAAACCTATTTGGAAAATTTGTTTTATGAATAAAAATGGATCAATTTTTAAATTTATAGACATCAATGGTGAACCTCAAGACCAAAAGATAATTGATTTAAAAACTAGTTGTGATTTTTTGTTTGAAAAAATCAAAAAGCACCCTAATTAAGAAAAAAATCCCTTAAAATCAACACTTTTTGGTTTTTATACCATATAAGTGATATAAGATAATATTAGTATGTTTTTCTTCAAACTTAAATTTTCTTATATCACTTATATGGTGAAATAAAAACATTATTTTTCAGTATAAAATATTTAACAGGAATCTTGGCATTAAATTTGGATTGCCGAAAATTGCAGATAATTTTCTTAGTACATCCGGAATGCTAATTATTATTTGAAAGAAAAAATCAATTACTAATTCCTAAAATTTATTTTACATGAAAAATAAAGCTTTTTATTTGATGGCATTCCTTGTTCTTATTTTGTGTAGTTGTTGTAAAAAACAAGATGCCGCAGCCGTAGAAACAATGGATATGACTGTTGTTGCAACGACTGATGAAGTTCCAGAAGAAAATATTTCAGATCCCAATACTGAAAGTTACGCCGGACTTGAAGAGAATCCTTTTGAGTCTCCACAAAAATCACCTCTTTCTACTTTTTCTATAGATGTTGATAACGCGTCGTATACCAATATCAGACGTTTTATTAACGAAGGGCAAAAGGTTCCTAAAGATGCTGTTCGTGTTGAAGAAATGATGAATTTCTTCAAATACAATTACCCACAACCAGAAGGGCAGCATCCGTTTTCGATTAACACCGAATTAAGCGATAGCCCGTGGAATAAAAATTGTCAATTATTGAAAATTGGTTTACAGGGAAAAAATATTCCAATGACCAATTTACCAACTTCAAATCTTGTTTTTCTAATTGATGTTTCAGGTTCAATGGATGAATCTAATAAACTTCCGTTATTAAAAGAATCGATGAAGATTTTGGTTAAAGAACTTCGTCCTAAGGATAAAGTTTCGATTGTAGTTTATGCCGGTTCCGCAGGTGTTGTCTTAGAACCGACTTCAGGAGATCAAAAAGATGATATTTTAGAAGCTTTTGATGATTTACATGCGGGCGGAAGCACAGCTGGAGGAGAAGGAATTGAACTAGCTTATAAACTTGCCGAGGAAAACTTTATAAAAGAAGGAAATAACCGTGTTATTATTGCGACAGATGGTGATTTTAATGTTGGAGCATCTTCTGATACTGAAATGGAAAAACTAATCGAAGAGAAAAGAAAGTCAGGTGTTTTCTTAACTGTTTTAGGATATGGAATGGGGAATTTCAAGGATAGTAAAATGGAAATCCTGGCCGATAAAGGAAACGGAAATTATGCTTACATTGATAATATTCAGGAGGCCAATCGTTTTCTGGGAAAAGAATTTAAAGGATCTATGTTTGCTATTGCAAAAGATGTAAAAATTCAAATCGAATTTAATCCGAAACATGTTCAGGCATACCGATTAATTGGATATGAAAACAGAAAATTAAATGCGGAGGATTTTAAAAATGATAAAATTGATGCCGGAGAATTGGGAAGTGGTCACACAGTTACAGCATTATATGAAATTATTCCAACAGGTGTTGAAAGTGATTACGTACCTTCAGATTTAAAATACACAAAAGTAAGCAAGAATGATTCTGGGAATAGTGATGAATTGGCGACGATTAAATTCAGATATAAAAAACCTGATGGTGATAAAAGTATTGAAATGGTAAGTACAATCGACAACAAAAAAATAGCCTTAGATCAGAGTTCTTCAGATTTTAAATTTACAACCGCTGTCGCTTGGTTTGGATTAAAATTGAGAGATTCAAAATTTATAGCAAACAGTTCTACTTCGGATATTAAAAAATTAGCCAAATCAGGTTTGTCAAACGACGAAGACGGTTATAAAGCCGAGTTTATAAGATTGGTTGATGCTGTAAATTAGAGAAAAACTAAAAACAGAAAACCCCAAATTCCAATACTTCAATTGGAATTTGGGATTTTTTTATTTCAAATTTTAGAAATGTTATTTTACTTCTTTAATTGTTCTGCCATCGATCCAGCCTTCAGTTCCGTCTGTTAATTCGATTTTTTTCCATTGCCCTATGGTTTCTTTAACGTAAACTTTAGCACCTTCATGTAATAAGAGAATGGCAGCGCCAGCTTTTTGTGGTTCGCTTCTAACTTCACTTAATTCTGAAAAAACAATTGCAGGACGATCGTTATCAAAATGACTTTTCTCAGACATTCCGGCAAAAACGCTTAACAACAAAGCAACCAAAAGAATAAACATCCCAATGAAATAAAATCTTTTTGTAAGTGAAATTTGTGAAAAGTAATATCCGATAAAAGTCAATAGAAACGCAAAGGCAATTCCGACAGCGATTTTTGCCCAGATATTATAATCAAAAATACCGGTAAAGTTCTGAATCAGTTTTGCAAAACCTACTTTTGGAACTTCTTTAATCTCGTCGATTGTTAGTTTTTTGGCAAATTTTAAATTGTTTAAAGTCTCATGATCGTGAGGTTTTAAAACCAAAGCTTTCTCATAATTATAGATCGAAGGCGCTACTTTATTTAATTTGTAATAACTGTTCGCCAGGTTAAAATACAACTCTGCTGATTGCTGTTTGTCTTCTTTAATAATACTTTCATAAACATCTACAGCTTGCTGATATTGTCCCTTTTGGTACAATGCATTTCCTTTTTCAAAGCTGCTTTGAGCAAAGAAAACCTGCGTGATTAATAAAAAAAGATATACTATATGTTTCATTTTTATTTTCTTTAAACCCGACAGGTTTTAAAAACCTGTCGGGTTTTATTCTATGATTTAAACGATTTGCTTTTCCAGTTCTGAGATAATCAAAACAGCTTTGTCATAATCTTGCTGAATCGAAGCACTTGATGCCGGAGCATAACGGGCAAATTCGCAGTTTTCTGTCAAATTAATAAAATTTTGAACCGTTTCAGGATTTGAATTTCTGGATAGCAACAATTCACGAATATTGTCTTTGCTCATTTCTGAGGTTTCAATATGCAATTTGGCTTTCAGGAAATTATGCATTGCTTTTTCCAAAGCGATATAAAATGGCTCTTTGTTGTTAAGTTGCTTTTTGGCTTCAGATAAATATTTCTTAGCCAGTTTGTTGTTCATTCTAACACGGTTTCCGTGTACATCACCGTCAAGAGCTTCTTTTTTCTTCTTAGCCAAAATAATAATTGGTAAAATAACAAACGGTAAGAACAACAAGGTATAATACAAATCAGAACCATAAAAATCATTTCTGGCAATTGCAGTTAATGTTGTTTTAGGTTTGATGTATTTGAATTGTTCTGTTTTTGAAATCACATTTTTAGCTGCTGTTGCATTAGCTTCAGCCTGCATTGGTCCGTCAAGAACATCAACCATAATTTCTGGTGAAGTTATAGTTTTATACGAACCTGTATTCAAATCAAAATAAGAGAATACCATTGGTTTTATAGCGTATTTCCCTTTGTATTGCGGAATAATGGTGTATTTATCGGTAATTTTTCCTGACATTCCAGACAGTGAAGTTGTTACTTTTTCGTCATGAACAGGATCGTACATTTCTAATGCATTAGGTACGATAGGTTTTGGTAAAGTAAACAATTTCATGTTTCCGTTTCCTGAGGCGCTAACAATTAAATCGAGGCTTTCTCCACTTTTTAATGTTGTTTTAGAAGGGGTTACCGTAAAATCAAATTTACCAACCGCTCCGCCAAAACCTTCCGGTTTAGTAGCTTCTGGAAGAGGTCTTACATTAATGGTTTTTGCACCTGCTGAAACAACTTTGTTTCCATCAGTAACAATCATTTGACCAAACATATCACGACGATTTGATGGCAATTGCACGCCAATATCCAACGAAAGTGGTTCAATCGTAAGTCTGCCTGATTTTTGAGGATATAAAATCGTCTTTTTTAAGACAACAAAATAGCATCTTTGTCCTTGATAACTTCCTTGTTCAACAGATAATTGTTTAATATCAATGTTCTGATTCCAGAAGTCATTATATTTTGGTTTAGCCAATTCTTTAAAGCCCGTAACATTGATATAATTGAAGTACAGTTTGTAAACCACTGTAATAGGTTCATTCAAATATGGATTTGTTTTTGAGATTTCAGCGACAAGATTCAGCATTTCGTCTCCGGTAGAAGATCCTTGAGGTCTGCTGTTATCACTAGGATCTCTTTCTTGTGCAACAGCATTTGTAACGACAATTTTTATAGGCGTCGTTTTATAAACCTGACCATTGTATTCTATGGCAGCCTGCTTGATGTAAACCGTTCCTTTTTGGTTGGGTTGTAAAATATAAGAGTATATTTTTTGAAAAGAACTTCTTCCGTTTACCCAGGATTGACTTATTTGCTGACTTGGGCCGCCTACGATTCTAAAACCTTCAAATGCAGGTTGGTCAAAGTTGTCTCCATCAACATTCATCATAAAGTCAACGCGTAATCTTTCGTTCAGTCCAAGCGTGTTTTTACTTACTCTGGCTTCAAATTGAACTTGAGCCAGAAGCCCTTGAAAAGTGAATAGTAATAGAATTAAATATTTTTTCATTGTCTGTTTAACTGTTTAATCGTGCATTTGTTTAATCGTTTTTTGATTACTGTTTTTTTGAGTCAACAAATAAACAGTTAAACGATTAATCCAAAATTCTACCAGTCTTTTTCGGTTTTTTTAGGAGATCCTTTTACTTTTTGAGCGTTTACTTTATCCTGAATTTTCTTTTCTTCGTTGTTTACAGCATCTAATAAATTCTGAACTCGTTCTTTAGAGATTCCGCCAGGCTGTGGTTTTGGCTCTCCTTTATTGTCTGATTTGTCATCTTTCTTTGGATCACTTTTACCATCTTTTTTATCCTTGTCTTTGTCGCCCTTGTCGTCTTTTTTGTCTTTGTCCTTGTCTTTATTTTTATCCTTGTCTTTGTTCTTATCTTTGTTTTTATCCTTGTCCTTATCTTTATTTTTGTCTTTGTTCTTGTCGTTTTTAGGAGGATTTTCTTTTAATTTTTGTTTTGCCAAGGCATAGTTGTAACGTGTTTCATCATCTGTTGGATCATTACGTAATGCTTCTTTATAAGCTTCAACTGCCTGCGTATAATCTTTCTCTTTCATGAAAACATTTCCTAAATTGTGAAATGCTTTATGTTTTTCAGGTCTTGTCTTGGCATTTTTTATTGCTTTCGCGTAAGCAAATTTAGCTTCTGAAACGAGATTTTGTTTATAAATGGTATTTCCTAAATTATAAGGAGCAGCGGCGCGTTTTGGAAATTTTGATTCTGAAATTCTATAATTTGCTTCAGCATCAACAAATTTATTCTGCTTATATTCTTCATTGGCATCAGGCAATGTCTTGTCTTTTTCCTGAGCAGAAACTGCTAAAGAAAACGTTAGTAAAATATAAAGAAGTAAATTTTTCATTCTAATTTTTTATGTTTTTTATTCGCCACGAATTGCACTAATTATCGCTAATTAATTCTTTGTGTTTGAATTTTACGAATAGAGTTTAAATCGTTTTATTTGTGTAATTAGCGGCTAACTTTAATGTTTCTTTTCGTTAAATAAATTCAACTCTTTTATCCAATTTGTTTTTCTTTCTAAAAGGAAAATATCAATAAACAATAACAAGAAAGCAAAGCCAATAAACCATTGATATTGCGATTGAAAATCGGCCATTTGAGTAGCTTCAAATTCTGTTTTCTGAATGTTGTTTAAGGCGTTTTTGATATATTCTAAAACTTCCTTCGTATTTCCGCCATATACATAACCGCCTTTTGTGGCTTTTGCAATGGTTTTTAAACCTTCCTGGTTTAGTTTTGTAATAACAGTTTGTCCGTTTTGATCTTGTTGGTAGCTTTTGACTACGCCATTTTCTTTTAACGGAATTGTACTTCCTTTTTCAGTTCCAACACCAATCGTAATGATTTTCATTCCCATTTTATTGGCTTCTTCTGCAGCTGCAGCAGCTCCTTCAGAGTGGTCTTCTCCGTCAGAAATCAGAATCAAAAGTTTACTTGTTTTACTCTTTTCGTCAAAATAAGTTGATGATAATCTAATTGCTTCATCAAGTGAAGTTCCTTGTGATGAAACCATATCAGGAGTCATACTTTGCAGGAACATTTTGGCAACACTATAATCAGATGTAATTGGCAGAACCGGGAAAGCACTTCCCGCATAGGCTACAATTCCTATTCTGTCATTTCCTAAATTACTGATGATTTGTGAAACCAGTTGTTTACTTTTTTCTAAACGACTTGGCGCAACATCTTCGGCAAGCATACTTTTAGAAACGTCAACCGCAAAAACAATATCAATTCCTTCGCGTTTTACCGTTTCCATTTTTGTTCCAATCTTTGGATTCACCAATCCGATAATTAAACAGGCAAGTGCCAAAAGAATAACTGATAATTTTAATACAGGTTTAAAAACAGATCGCTCCGGACTCAGTCTTTTTACCATTTCAAGATCACCAAATTCGCGCTGTTTTTTTCTTTTCCAATACATATTGAAAAGGAAAATACACACCACAATTGGGAGCAATAATAAAAGATATAAATATTTTTTTTCGTCTAATTCCATTTTTTAATTCTAGTTTTCAGTTTTCGGTCACAGTTTTCAGTGATTTACTGAGTACTGAGACTGAGACTAAAATATTTAAATAAAGCTTCTATAAACCGTATTTCTTAAACCTACTTCTAACAATAATAAAAAGGCTGCCAGTAAAACAAAACCTCTGAATTTTTCGTCATAATCATAGAATTTTAATTCTTGAATTTCAGTAGTTTCTAATTTATTGATTGCATTATATATTTGGGCTAATCTGTCATTGCTTGTAGCTCTAAAGTAAGTTCCATCAGTTTTGCGGGCAATACTTTTCATTAATTGCTCGTCGATTTCTACTTTTTGCATTTTATATAAAAATCCTCCATTTGGAGCGTAAGCGTATGGAGATTCGGCCATTCCGTTGGTACCAATTCCAATCGTGTATACTTTTATTCCGTATTGTTTAGCAATGTCTGATGCAGTTTCCGGCTCGATAAAACCGGCATTATTTACACCATCTGTCATTAAAATAATTACCCGGCTTTTTGCTTTACTGTCTTTAAGACGATTTACAGCAGTTGCCAAACCCATTCCAATTCCGGTTCCGTCTTGTAAAACCGTATCGTATTTAATTCCTTTTATCGCTTCAAGAATAATTGCTTTATCACTTGTAACTGGAGTTTTAGTATAAGCTTCTGAAGCGTATAAAACCAATCCGACTCTGTCATTAGGCCTTTCTCCAACAAAGTCTGAAGCTACTCTTTTTAAAGCTTCCATACGGTTAGGCTTTAAATCTTTTGCCAACATACTTCCTGAAACGTCAATCGCAAGAACAATATCAATTCCTTTTGTGGTTTTAGTCTGACTACTAATATCAACCGTTCTTGGTCTTGCCAAAGCAATAATTAAAGAACATAGGGCAATAATTCTAAAAACGTATAAACAAGGTTTTAATTTTGTCAATAGCGATTCGCTGTTTTTGAAACCTTGCGTCGAACTCATTTTTAAAGTAGGCGATTGTTGATTTCGTTTCCAAAAGAACCAAGCAATTGCAATTGGAATCAATAGAAATAACCAAAAAAATTCTGGGTTTAAAAAAGTTATCTTATCCATTAGTTGCTTGCTTTTTGAAGTTCAACAGAATTTAAAATTCGCTCTGTAATATCATTAGCGTAGGTGTCGCCTTCCTGATGTAAAATCACGATTTGTTGTAATCCCTGATCTTGTTTGAAAAGCAAAATTTCATAATATGCTTTTGAACTTGTTTTATCAACTGGATTTAAGACTGTCATTGTTCCGTATCCTTTTAATCCCTGAATGCCTTGATTTGTCTGGAAATCTTCTTGTTTTACAATAATATTTTGTCCTCCCTGAGATTCAATTATTTTTAGAGATCCTTCCAGAGCTTTTGCTAAATCAAGATCTACCGGGTTTTTGAATTTACTGGTTGAAACTGCTACATAAAAGTTATCAATCATACTTCCGTAAGCAAAAAGCTGCATCTCTTTAATTAGTGCCATTGCTTCTTTTGGTAATACTTTTTGAGTATCCATTCGTTTTAAAACTTTTGGAGTTTCAATAAGAACAGCAGGATTTCCGTAGGCGCTCTTTACCCATTCTCCTTCTAATAATTCTTTAGACGGATGTCCGATAAGATTATCCTTCACATAAGTGAAACCTTTGGTAACAATAAAGAATGTTGTAGTTGCAAATACTAAAAACACAACAGTTCCTACGGCAATTGCAATACGTTTGTTACGTTTTTTAAGTAACTGTAGTTTTATTTGTTTCTGTCTCTGAGCTTCGTTTAATAATTGGTCTTCTTCTTCATTCTCAACTTCAGTCGGGATCGCATTATCAAGTGTAAGAATTACTCTTTGAATTTTATTTCTATCTTCCGTAATTTCAAAATCAAGAGGCTTTGATTTCGCAAATTTTACTAAATCGGCCTGACGTAAAACGCGCTCAAGATTCTCAACAGTTTCCGGAGTCAGTGTCATTTTCTTTTTGGTAGAAGCTGTTCTGATTGCCTGAATCAATTCAGATGTTGTACTTTCCATTGCCGGAATATGAATTGCTTCTTCAATATAGTTACGGGCGATATCCGTTAATTCACTATAGTATTCTTTAATTTCACCTTTTTGAACAAGTTCTTTTTGCTCCAGATTGTTTAGTAAACTTGTCGCTTTTTCGATAGGAGTTTTATAAACTTCTTCTTCAATTTTTTTCTGTTGGCGTTTTTTAACAAACCAATATACAAACGCTCCAATTGCAAGGATAACGATGAAAATCAAAAGATAAATCCACCAATTTCCTATTCCGCTGTCAGCAGCGGTAATGTCTTTGATGTCGTACATTTTTTGTTGTAAAGTGTCGACTTTTACACTAGCAACTTCAACATGAATAGAATCTGTTAAATAAGGTTTTTTGTCAATTAAAATCTTAATGGCCGGAATGGTATATTTTCCGGAATCAAATTGCGTTAAGCCATATTTTTTGATTAGTTCGTAAGTGTCGTTTTTCTTTACGGTATCAATTGGATATGATTGAATTACTTCAAGCGGGCCAATGGTTTTTAGCTTTGGAAAAACAACTTTCGATTTTGAACTGACAACCGTTTTAAGCGTTAACTTAAATTCGGCTCCAATTTTATTTTTTGTAGTATCGATGCTCGTCTCAACTTGTTTTTGCTGGGCAAAAATAACTGAGGAAAGTAAAAATAAAAATATGTAAAACTTTAATTTCATTTGATTTTTGATTTCAGATTTTAGTCTAAAATGAATGCTTAATATGGCACGCGGATGACGCGGATCTAAGCGGATTTTTTTTGATATTTTTATTCTTCAATCTTGTTAAAAATCTAATATTCTAACAATCTAAGAAGTCTAATAATCTAAATTATCTAGATTTGAAATAACCTAATAGTTTAGTTACGTAATTTTCGTCAACTCTTGTGTTTACAACACCTGCACCAGATTTACTAAAAATATCTTTGAAATAATTTACTTTTTCCTGATAGTGTTTTTCGTAATTCATGCGTACTGTTTTCGAGCCTGTATCAACCAACTGAATTTTTCCGGTTTCAGCGTCAAGCATGGATACCATTCCTAAATTTGGAATTTTTTCTTCACGAATATCATAGACACGAACTCCTGTAATATCATGTTTTTTAGACGCGATTTTTAAAGTGTGCTCATAATCTTCAGACATGAAATCGGAAATCATAAAAACAATGGCTTTCTTTTTCTGAGTTCCGGATAGAAATTTCAGAGCTTGTGCGATATCTGTTTTATGGCTTTTTGGTTCAAATTCGATTAATTCACGAATAACTCTCAAAACGTGTGAACGACCTTTTTTTGGCGGAATATACAACTCTACATGGTCAGAAAACAATATTAAACCAATTTTGTCATTATTTTGTGTAGCCGAAAAAGCCATCGTTGCCGCAATTTCGGTGACGATGTCTTTTTTAAACTGACTTTTTGAACCAAAACCTTCTGAACCAGAAATATCTACCATTAACATCATGGTTAGTTCTCGTTCTTCTTCAAAAACTTTTACATGGGCTTCGTTGTAGCGTGCAGTTACATTCCAATCGATGTTACGAATATCATCGCCATACTGGTATTGACGTACTTCGCTAAAAGTCATCCCGCGCCCCTTAAATGAAGAGTGGTATTCTCCCGAAAAGATATGATTGCTCAATCTTTTGGTTTTGATTTCAATCTTTCGTACTTTTTTTAAAAGCTCTTTTGTATCCATTTCTTTAGTTTTCAGTCGCAGTTTTCAGTCGCAGTTTACTTAATAAAGTGTTTACTGTGACTGAAAACTGAAAACTATTTTTAAGGTACTTCAATCTCATTTACGATTTTGTTGATAATGTCTACAGAAGTAATATTTTCGGCTTCAGCCTCATATGTTATCCCAACTCTGTGACGTAGAACATCATGTACAACTGCACGAACGTCTTCTGGAATTACATATCCACGACGTTTAATAAAAGCGTAACATTTTGCTGCATTAGCTAAATTGATACTTCCACGTGGTGATGCTCCAAAACTAATAAGAGGTTTTAAGTCTGCAAGTTTGTACTTCTCCGGATAACGAGTAGCAAAGATGATATCTAGAATGTATTTTTCGATTTTTTCGTCCATGTAGACTTCACGGACAGCTTCTTGTGCGCGTAAAATTTGCTCTACAGAAACTACTGGATTTACTTTTTCGTAAGATCCTTTTAAGTTTTGACGAATTACAAAACGCTCTTCGTCAATTTTTGGGTAATCAATTACGGTTTTAAGCATAAAACGGTCAACTTGCGCTTCTGGAAGAGCGTATGTTCCTTCTTGCTCAATTGGATTTTGTGTTGCAAGTACTAAAAACGGACGATCAAGTTTGAAAGTTGTGTCGCCAATAGTTACTTGTTTTTCCTGCATCGCCTCCAAAAGTGCTGACTGAACCTTTGCCGGAGCACGGTTAATCTCATCTGCAAGGACGAAATTAGCGAAGATTGGCCCTTTTTTAATTGAGAACTCGTTTGCTTTGATGTTATAAATCATCGTTCCAACAACATCGGCAGGTAATAAGTCGGGAGTAAACTGAATACGACTGAATGAACCCTGAACCGCTTGTGACAAAGTATTTATCGCTAAAGTTTTTGCCAATCCGGGAACACCTTCAAGCAAAATATGCCCTTGTCCTAAAAGTCCAATTAGTAAACGTTCGACCATATGTTTCTGGCCCACAATAACTTTGTTCATCTCCATTGTAAGAAGGTCTATAAAAGCACTTTCTCTTTCAATTTTCTCATTTATCGCTCTAATGTCTAAAGTCGTTGTATTTTCTTCCATATAAATATTTTTAAAACCTTTTTAAAACGTTGATTTTTATGCCTTACTTTTGAGAGTGCAAATTGAATATTTTTTGAGAAGTAAGATGTTAAAGAATGGTTAAAACTTCGACCAAAGACCTAATTTTAAGGACTAATTGTGAATCTATTTTTATATTTTTAAGAACTTTGATGATTATGCTTCAGAAAAGCATATTTATTACCAAAAATAACGCAATAAAACCATGAGTAAAACAGCATTATCGCCTATAATTTCGGGCACTATGAATTGGGGTGTTTGGGATAAAAACCTTACGCTTAAGGAAATGGAAAACATGATACAGATTTGTATCGAAAACAAAATTACAACTTTTGACCATGCGGACATTTACGGGGCCTATACAACAGAAGCAGATTTTGGAAAAGCATTTCATGCCAGCAAAATTGCGCGCGAAAAATTACAATTAATTACTAAATGCGGAATTCAGATGATTGCTGAAAGCCGAAACAACAAAATTAAACACTACGATTATTCTAAAGAATATATTATTTGGTCTGTTGAAGAATCTTTAAAGAAACTAAAAACAGATTATGTTGATGTTTTTTTATTGCACAGACCAAGCCCGTTGATGCAGGCAGATGAAATTGCTGAAGCGGTGGAGAAATTAAAATCAGAAGGAAAAATTATTGATTTTGGTCTTTCTAATTTTACAAGTTCTCAAAGCGAATTAATTCGCCAGAAAACAGAAATAAGTTATAATCAGGTGCAATTTTCGGCTACTCATTTTGAAGCAATGACTGATGGAAGTTTAGATTATATGCAAACGTACGGAATTCGTCCGTTGTCATGGAATCCGCTTGGAACAGTTTTTAGAGAGGACACTAAAAAAACACGTCGTTTGAAAAAACTGTTTGCTGATTTGGTTCAAAAATATGGTTTTGGTTCTGACACACTTTTACTAGCGTGGATTTTGAAACATCCTGCAGGAGTAATTCCGATTGCAGGAACAGTAAATATTGCCAGAATTCAATCGCTGATGAAAGCCGTTGAACTTGAAATGGACAAAGAAGACTGGTTTGCCATCTGGACAGAAAGTATGGGTGAC
This sequence comes from uncultured Flavobacterium sp., assembly GCF_963422545.1. Lineage (NCBI taxonomy): Bacteria > Pseudomonadati > Bacteroidota > Flavobacteriia > Flavobacteriales > Flavobacteriaceae > Flavobacterium > uncultured Flavobacterium sp. The sequence goes on along the minus strand of NZ_OY730257.1, from coordinate 96,276 downwards.
GATGTGCCTTAATTGGTAAAAGTTTATAGACAAAATAACAGCTATACTTAATTGAGGTATAGCTGTTTTTTTATGCTTAAATTATTTATTATAAAGCCAGAGTGTTCATATTTGTAATTTGTCCGTTAACCACCACAATATTAGGAACCACTAAAGGCGGCAATGCCGAAGTTGGATCTGGTGTGATAGTTACGGTATAAGTTCCTGCGGGAATACCGTTTAGTTGAAAAGCACCCAACTCATTTGTATAAGCTGATACTGTTACACCAGCAACTTGAACTGATACCAAAGACTGAACAGTAATTGGGGTTACAATTCCTTTAATTGCTCCGGATGTAGCAGTTGTAGAAACTCTGATTACAGGATGTAAGTTGTAATTACCAGAACTACCAGCCTGAACAACAACAGAATGTTCTACATCAAAATCTAATAAAAAATCATAAGTTACACCTGATACCAATGTTTGATTAACGTTTAGTTTTAGACCTGATTGTTGAGCACTTGGTGTTTTTAAAGGATAAGTTACACCGTTTTTAACAACTGTATTGTGTTCGCCAAGAATCAATCTGATTTGTCCTAAAAACCCTGAAGGAACCTGGTTATCTGCCAAAAGAACATTTACACCACCAGTTAAATGAAGCAAATTGTATATACCTGGAGTTATATTTCCGATGCTGACCCATCCATCCTCACCGGTTTCTAAATTGCTTTTAATCTTAACGTCTAATACTTCAACGTTTACTTGGTCGTAATCACCTGGAGCATCACTCATTCTTACACTAACTTTTGAAGTTTGAGCGTTGTTGTCATTATTGCTGCTACAACTTGTAAGAAATAAACAAAACAACAATGTCAGGAGAAGTATTTCTAAATTAAGTTTTACTTTTTTCATGACTTTCTTTTAAATTAGTAAATTAATAACGCAGAATAAAAATCATTTAGTGTCTTTATGCTGTAATTTTGTAGAAATTTTAATCGAATTTTAAGAAAAAAGTTTGATTATCTCTTAAAAGTAGGAAATTTAAATCATGAAAAAAACTGTATTAATAACTGGTGCTACAAGCGGAATTGGAAAGGCAACGGCACAAATATTAGCTAAAAATAACTATAAAGTTGTCCTTTGCGGAAGACGTATTGATCGTTTAACGGAATTGGAAAAAGAACTTTCTGCTTTTACAGAAGTGCATTCTTTGTCTTTTGATGTTCGGGATAAAAATGCGGCTTTTGATAGTATTAATAATTTGCCTGAGGAGTTTTCGGCAATTGATGTTTTAATTAATAATGCCGGAAATGCACATGGTTTAGATCCAATCCAGAACGGAGATGTTGACGATTGGGATGCTATGATTGATATTAATGTAAAAGGTCTTTTGTATGTTTCTAAAGCGGTAATGCCAAAAATGATCGAAAGAAAATCAGGACATATTATTAATATTGGATCAACAGCTGCAAAAGAAGTTTACCCGAACGGAAATGTATATTGCGCTTCAAAACATGCAGTGGATGCAATCACACAGGGAATGCGAATCGATTTGAATCCGTACGGAATTAGAGTTGGCGGAATTCATCCCGGAATGGTTGCTACCGAATTTAGTGAAGTGCGTTTTAAAGGTGATGTCGAACGAGCTTCAAATGTGTACAAAGGATTTGATCCGTTGCAGGCAGAAGATATTGCCGATATTATTCATTTTGTGATTTCAAGACCGTATCACGTTAATATTGCTGATTTGGTTGTAATGAGCACGGCACAAGCATCGTCGACAATTGTTAAGAAAAATATTTGATAAGAAATTTATCGTAGAGACGCACAGTAGTGCGTCTTTTTTACGTTTCAAATTTATAGAGGTGCAAATAAAACAATTATGAACTTTTTATTTGTGTAATTAGTGGCAGACAAAAAAACATAAACCATGATCAATAAACGCCTTTTAATAAAAAACTTACTCGCACATAATGACGAGAGCAGTTTTTATGATAAAAAAAGGCAGTTGAATCTTCATTCCAGAGAAGGAAAAGGAAAGTTTTTGAAACACATTTGTGCGTTGTCAAATTCAAATCCAACCAATAATTCTTATATTGTGGTTGGAGTAGAAGATCAGGATAACGAAATTGTTGGTGATGATTTTTTTGACGATAGCCGAATCCAGAATCTTGTTAATGCTTTTCTGGAAAATCCGCCTAAAATTCAATATGAAAATGTGCCATTTCCGAATCTTCCAAAAGATAAAGTAATTGGATTGGTAACTATTAAACCCAAAAGCAAAATCTCCTATTTCAAAAAAGGAATTCATACGATACTTGCAAACAGTATTTTTGTTAGACGTGGAAGTAATTCGATTCCTTTAGAAATTAGTGAAGAAGTTGAAAAAAATTATCAAAATACAGAAACGGTAATCGGAATCGAAAATAGTTCCCGAAATAGTATTCAGTATACTCTTGACGGAGTTATTGATTTTATGAATTTCAGGCATAAAGACATGTCGCCGAAATATCATGTTTTTAAAGAATTGTTTGTGATTTGCTGGGCGGGAGTTCCTAAAAAATCCCGAGATAAAACATTCTTATCCCGTGTAGATATTGAATTAATCAACGAACAAATTAAACTTTTTTATTCCGCGCAGGATGTTGTTACGATTGTTTTTGATGACGATAGTTTTACCATAACCGAATATGTTCCGTTGGGTTTAAATGACAAAACGAGTTATTATGCTTTAGAGAAACAAACGATTCATTTTTTCGACAATGGATATTATAAGATTGATCGTGTAATGCTTTTTCAACCTCCCGAATTTAACCGGAAAATGTTGTATCATATTTATAATTCGAATATGGCATTGCTTCAAAAACTCCAAAAAGGAATTCCTTTATCAGGACGTGAATTAAAAGATCTGGAAAATCTCCCGTCAACTTTTATGATTTGTTATTTGAATGGCTTTGATGACGCGAAACAAAAACTAATCGACGCAAAATTGCTTCTGAAACCTTTTGGTAATATCTATTTGTCGTTTAAAGAAGCATTGAGGATTTTGCGAAAAATGAAATATGATGTCCAGTGAAAAGAAAGGTTCAGAGGTTCGAAGGAACAAAGCGACAAAGGTTTTTTTGTAGAGACGCACGGCAGTGCGTCTAACGCGAAAACTGTAAATTTTTATATTGAATTGCCTCCTGCTTTAGCTGGAGGTATAAGTTGATTATTTCTTAATTGGCTTTAGCCGAATTATCTTTTTTGTGTTTAAACAGAGCTAGTGATATTTTAAATACTTATCGACTTTATCATAAGAAAATAAAAGTTCTTTTGGACCATCGGCATACGAAGCGGCTTCATAAGAGTTGTAATATAAAAGTAAGCCTTCATCTGTATAAAAAATATTCTGAGGCAATTGAAACGTATCGTTTTCGAACATCAAACCAGTTGCATTAATGTTGGCTTTTGTTGGAATATGATATTTGGCTCTGAATTCCTTTTCGGCGAAAGCCATAAATTCTTTTTCATTTTTAAACAATTGATCGGTAAAGATTGCCTTTCCGGTTTTGGGGTTAAATAATAATGATCGGAAACCCTGATATCCATGCGCACCACCGGTAAATGTATAGTGATCAATTTTTATATTTAAAATCTGATCAGAATTAAATTCGACATCTCCTTTTATTTTTCCTTCCCAGCCAAAGGTTTCGCTTGGAAATTTTTTATGCATCTCTTCATAAGAAGTAATAAAAGATTCGGCTAATGTTTTGTAGTCATCCACTTTTGATGGGTCTTCTCCAAAATAAATGATTTCTTTTATTACAGAAAAAACTTTTTTATTGATACTGTCTTTTACTATCGGGGTGTTTTTTGCGATAGGAACATCTATGGTGATTTTTGGGCAATCGTTTTTGCAAGGAATAGTAGATTCTTTTTTAAACGTTTCATTTTCAAATGAAAGCCCTTTGTTACAACTTGTCAAGATTAAAAACAAAAAGACTAAAATAGTTAAGTGTTTCATATCAAAAAGTGTTAATTATATACAAAGGTAAGAAGTTGTATCAGGATTAAAATAAATTAAACGGTAAATTTGTACCACAATTAAGCATTAAAAATTTATAACTATATGAAATTCAATACTAAAGTAATACATGGCGGTCAACATCATGATCCAAGTACAGGAGCGGTTATGCCTCCGGTGTATCAAACTTCAACATTTATTCAAACCAGTCCGGGAAAACCTTTGGCGGATTATGAATATAGCAGAGCCTCGAATCCAACTCGTACTGCTTTAGAAAATGCTTTGGCAAGTATTGAAAATGGTACTCGCGGATTAGCTTTTTCATCTGGTTTAGCAGCAACAGATTGTATTTTAAGATCGTTTAAAGCGGGTGATGAAATCATTGCTATGGATGATTTATACGGCGGAACCTATAGAATGTTTTCGAGAATTTATAAAGATTCAGGAATTAAGTTTCATTTTGTTGATATGACTGATATCGCAAAATTGAAATCATTAATCAATGAAAACACAAAATTAGTTTGGGTAGAAACACCAACAAACCCGTTAATGAAATTGGCAGACATTGAGGAAGTAGCAAAAATCACTAAAGCAAATAATATTTTGTTTGCTGTTGATAATACTTTTGCAACGCCATATTTGCAAAAACCTTTAGATTTAGGAGCTGATATCGTAATGCATTCGGCAACAAAATACCTTGGCGGACATTCCGATGTTATTGCCGGAGCTTTAATTGTAAAAGATGAGGCTTTAGGAGATCAATTGCATTTTCAGCAATTTGCAACCGGAGCTACACTTGGGCCAATGGATAGTTTTTTGGTTTTAAGAGGAATTAAAACACTTTCGTTAAGAGTACAGAGACATTGTGAAAATGGGGAGAAAGTTGTAGAATATTTAAGTAATCATCCAAAAATTAATACAGTTTATTATCCGGGTTTAAAAAGTCATCCGTTTCATGAAATTGCTAAAAAGCAAATGAAAGCTTTTGGCGGAATGGTTTCGTTTACTTTTAAATCAGGAAAGAAAGAAGATTCAATTGCGTTTTTAGAGAAACTAAAAGTTTTTACTTTGGCAGAATCTCTTGGTGGAGTTGAATCATTGGCAAATCATCCTGCTTTAATGACACATGCTTCTATTCCGGCTGATAAAAGAGCAGAAGTTGGTATTACTGACGATTTAGTTCGATTAAGCGTTGGTATTGAAGATGCCGAAGATTTAATCGCAGATTTAGAACAAGCTTTAGTTTAAAAGTTAAGTTCCAAAATAAAAAATCCCAAATTCCAATCTTAATCATTTTGGAATTTGGGATTTTTTTATTTTAGAATTTCTTTAATATTCTAAGTACATAATGTATCCAACATTAAACCAAACTTGCGAATCGTTTGATTTGTTTTCTTTATAAAGATCTTTATTAGGATTTAAACCATCAACCCAGTCAGAACTAAATCCTTGATAACGGGCTTCGAACATCAGATCGCTCATTTCGGTTAGTTTGTAATGAATTCCGACACCAGCTGTTACTGATGCTACTACTCCTGATTCACTAGAGAAACCGTATGGATGGCCATCTGAAGGAGTTAGGTATTTTGGATAAGTTGTTTGAGGAAGTCCTAAAGTACCTAATCTTGATTCGACTTTGGTAGAGTAATAACTTACCTGAAATCCTAGACTGACATAAGGGCTAACACCACCAACTGTCTTTTCAAAAGCATGAATTGACATAAACGGAGAATATTCTAATTGAGCTCCGAGATTGACTAAAGTAGAAGTGCCGTGCATGGCTCTAAGGTGTTCTACAAGGTTTTTGACTTTTTCTCTTTCTACATATTTTCCAAAATGTTCCAATTTGGTTGTATTGAAAGACAACTCAGATCTTTCTTTGAAATGTTCTGTAAAATAATTTTCTCTGTTATTATTGGAAGAGAAATTTAAGAAGTGTACAACTCCAACGCCAAATCCGACGTTTCCGACATTTGTGTCAAAGTTATTTCTTTGACCATAATCAGATTGAAACTCTACGGGTCCTAATATTATTCCTACTTCTTGCGCTAAACGGGATTGTGCAGATACAATAGTAGATATGCCAAAAATGGCAAATAGTGTGGTAATTACTGGTTTAAGCATAGTTTTGGGCTTTCTAATCTAGGCAAATATATAAAAAACATAACCGATTTAAAATATTAAATTACGCTATTAGAAAATAAGTAATGAAATACTTAATTTACTAACTTTAACTATGTTAATTTGATGTAAACTTAAAAGTGTAAATGGTATTTTAATCAATGTTTGAAAAATAAACAAATCTACTGCCCAGATGTAAAAAAATAACAATTTACCGTATCTTTGTGTGTTATTACGAAAACGTTTTCCCTAAGCGTTATCTTATACATAATTGAGCAGAAAAATAAAATAATTTATTTCAAAATGGAACAAAAAATAAATGAGTTTATGGCTCTTGTAGAGTCAAAGAATCCAAACGAGCCTGAATTTCTTCAAGCCGTTAGAGAGTTTGCAGAAACGGTAATTCCATTTATTGCAGAAAGAAAAAAATACGATGGTAAAAATTTACTTCTTAGAATAGCTGAACCAGAACGTTCTATAATATTCAGAGTTCCGTGGGTGGACGATAAAGGAGAGATAATTGTAAACAGAGGTTTTAGAATTCAAATGAATTCTGCAATTGGACCGTATAAAGGTGGAATCAGATTTCATCATTCTGTAAATTTATCAGTTTTAAAATTTTTAGCTTTCGAACAAGTTTTTAAGAATAGTCTTACAACACTTCCGATGGGTGGTGGAAAAGGTGGTTCTGATTTTGATCCGGAAGGAAAATCTGATGCAGAAATAATGCGTTTTTGTCAATCGTTTATGACGGAATTATGTCGTCATATTGGTCCTGACTTAGATGTTCCTGCAGGAGATATTGGTGTTGGTGCAAGAGAGATTGGTTATTTATTTGGTCAATATAAAAGAATCAGAAACGAATTTACAGGTGTTTTAACCGGTAAAGGAATTGCTTACGGAGGATCATTAATACGTCCTGAAGCTACAGGATATGGTGTTGTTTATTTTACAGATCAAATGTTGCGTACTATCGGACATGAAATTAAAGGTAAAAGAGTAGCAATTTCAGGATTTGGAAATGTGGCTTGGGGTGTTGCCTTAAAAATAAATGAACTAGGAGGAAAAGTAGTTACTATTTCTGGACCTGATGGTTATATTTATGATGAAGAAGGTATCTCTGGAGAGAAAATCGAGCACATGGTAGAAATGAGAGCAACAGGCGATAACAGAGCTGAAGTTTATACTCATAAGTATCCAAATGCTATTTTCCATAAAGGAAAAAGTCCGTGGGAAGTAAAAGTTGATATTGCTATTCCATGCGCTACTCAAAATGAATTGACTGGTGAAGATGCCAAAAAACTTATTGATAATGGTGTTTTGTGTGTAACTGAAGCTGCAAATATGCCATCTACTCTTGATGCAATTAAATTATTCCTGGATAATAAAGTATTATTTGCTCCTGGAAAAGCTGCAAATGCCGGAGGAGTTGCTGCATCTGGATTAGAAATGACACAAAACTCAATTCGTCTAAACTGGACAAGTGAGGAAGTTGATTTAAGATTAAAAGATATCATGGTTGGAATTCACAACCAATGTAAAAAATATGGTGCTGGAGAAGATGGTTATGTAAACTACGTTAAAGGAGCTAACATTGCCGGATTTGTTAAAGTTGCCGATGCTATGCTTGCACAAGGTGTAGTATAATAATAAATCAAAATTTAAGAAGCCTTCATCTATCGGAAACGAAAGATGAGGGCTTTTTTATTTTCCGCGACGAATTCATGGATGATATATTCCTCTTTGAGAAAAAAATAATTCGTGAATTTGTGGCGAATCTATACAGAAAGAAAATGATTTTTATTTTAAAGTAGAACAAAAATCAAATACTTTCGTTTGTAGTATATTTGTCTATCCGAATACATTAAATAATGAAGAGAAGCTTTCTGTATATTTTATTTCTATTGTTGTTTCAATTTAATTTTGCTCAAAATAAATTGTCCTGGCAAGGCTATTTTTCGTTTAACGAAATAAAAGATATTTCAGAATCTTCGACGGCAGTTTTTGCTGCTTCAGAGAATGCTTTGTTCTCTAAAAACTCAGCTACAAATGTTGTTAAAACAACGACTACTGTTGATGGACTTTCCGGTCAGACTATTTCGGCAGTTTATTATAGTGAAACATTCAAAAAAACTATTGTTGGTTACGAAAACGGTTTGATTATCGTTGTCAATGAAACCGATGGAAGCATGTTGAAAGTAGTAGATATTATTAATAAACAATTACCGGCAAATCTTAAAAAAGTCAACCATTTTATGGAGCATAACGGTTTGCTGTATGTTTCTTGCGATTTTGGAATCGTACAATTTAATTTAACGACTTCGAAATTTGGAGATACTTATTTTATTGGAGATAATGGCGCAGAAATCAGTGTAAAACAAACCGCTTTTTTTAACGGATTTATTTATGCAGCAACTTCAAGTGGTATTAGAAAAGCAGATAGTACAAATGCAAATCTAATTGATTATAAACAATGGGTTGTTGTAAATCCAGGCGATTGGTCCAGTGTCGAAACTTTAGATACAGAACTTATTGCAATAAATTCCAGTGGCTATATACATCGGTTCAATTCTAATACATTCGTTGGGTTTTTGCAGCTTTCACAACCATCTACAGATATGAGTGCCAAAAATCATAATTTGTTTATTACGATACCAAGTTCCGTTTATGTTTACAATAATCAAATGGTTTTGAATCGTCAAATTACGAATACTCAGGTTTTAAATAGTAGTTTGAATTTTACCTGTGCAACAGCAGTTGGTGATTTAATTTATATCGGAACAAAAGAAAAAGGATTATTCTCCTCGACGCTTGCAGGAGTTTCGGCCTTTACAGAAAATACACCTACAGGACCAATCCGAAATAATATTTTCTCTTTAGATGTTACTCCAAATGTGCTTTGGGCGGTTTATGGCGATTATGATACCTATTATAATCCGTATGACTTAGATAGTTATGGTATTAGTAAATACAATACTTCGGGCTGGTTAAATATTCCATATTCCGAAGTTTATGAAGCAAAATCGATAACCAGAATTATTGTGAATCCAACTAATGAAAAGCAAGTTTTTGCCAGTTCATTTTTTTCAGGATTATTAAAAATAGAAAACGATGTTCCGAATTTTTTATACAATCAAAAAAACAGCGGATTAGAATCTATAACCTACGAAGGTCCTAATTATATAGATGTCCGTATTAACGGGACTGCTTTTGACAAATCTGGTAATTTATGGGTAACCAATAGCCGAATTAAGAATGGTTTGAAGGTTTTAAAAACCAATGGTCAATGGGGAAGTTATGCTACAAGTTTAATTCTTAATAATGCAGAAACTACCAGTTATGCCAATATTGTTATTGATAAAAACAACACAAAATGGATTGCAACGAGCAATGATGGAGTAATTGGGTTTAATGAAAGTACAAATACATTCAAAAAAATGACCTTTGGTGCTGATTTAGGGAATTTACCAATTGCTGATGTCAGATCTGTGGCGCTTGATACTAAAAACCAGCTTTGGATAGGAACCACAAAAGGATTGCGGGTTTTGTCTAATGTTGGAAGCTTTCAAACAGAAAGTCAGTTAAAAGCAAATCCCATAATTATAATGGAAGATAATCTGGCTCAGGAATTATTATACGAGCAGTTTATTACTTCGATCGTAGTTGATGGATCAAACAATAAATGGATTGGTACGGCTGATTCGGGAGTTTTTATGGTATCGCCAAATGGTCAGGAAACTAAATATCATTTTACGATAAACAATTCGCCGTTGCCAAGTAATGCCGTAAACGATATCAAAATTAATAGCGTAACCGGCGAAGTTTTTATTGCAACAACAAAAGGAATGATTTCTTTTAAAGGTATTGCGACCGAAGCAAATGAAGATTTGAATAACGTATATATTTATCCAAATCCCGTTCGTCCAACTTATTCAGGAACTGTAAAAGTGGCTGGATTAATTGATAAAGCCAATGTTAAGATTACAGATATCGAAGGTAATTTGGTTTACGAAATCACTTCAACAGGCGGAACTATAGAGTGGGATACAACCGCTTTTGGAAGATATAAAGTAGCTTCAGGCGTTTATATGGTTTTTATCTCAGCTCAGGACGGCAGTGAAACCAAAGTAAAAAAAGTTATGATAATTAGATAATGTGGCAATTGTGATAATTAGATAATTGCTAAAGTCTAAAAAATAATTTGAAGAAGATATAGGCAAAAGTTTATAATCAAAATTCTAATAATCTAAGAAGTCTAAAGTCTAAGAAGTCTCATAATCTAAAATGCAAGTCAAAACCAAAGCAATAGTAATTTCGTCATTAAAATTTCAGGAGAAAAGTTTGATCGTAAAATGTTTTACACTTTCAAATGGCTTGAAATCTTATTTTGTGCGCGATGCTTTTTCGAATCGAAAAGCAAGTCAGAAAATTGCTTATTTTCAACCATTATCCATTCTTGAAATCGAAGCCGTTCATAAAAACAAAGGCACTTTAGAAAACTTCAAAGAAATTAAAATTGCAGTTCCTTTTCAGAGTATTCATACTGATTTAATCAAAAGTACAATGGTAATGTTTCTGTCCGAAATGTTACATTATTCCATTCAGGAAGAAGAAAAAAACGAATCACTTTTTGTTTTTTTAGAAACCGCCTTGACGTGGCTTGATCACCATGATGAAATTTCTAATTTTCATCTGATACTGCTTTTAGAAGCTACAAAATATTTAGGTTTTTACCCGGATGATTCCGAGATTAATTTGCCTTATTTTGAAATGATAGAAGGTGTTTTTATGCCTTTTCACGGTTTAACGGCACTTACAGAACATGAAACAAACTTGTTTAAAAAACTAATCGACTTGAAATTCGACAACGCTCATAAAGTCTTTAATGTAGCTGAAAGACAAGTTTTATTAAAAATTCTGATTGATTATTACAGTTTTCATTTAGATGGTTTCAAAAAGCCTAAATCCTTAGAAGTTTTGAGGGAAATATTTTCCTAAAACCGAATCCTATTTTTATATATTTGTGCAGTGAATTTTTATTAAATTATTTTTTAATAAGTTAATTCCATAAAAAAATACCAGCCTAATTATTAATTTTTTAAAGAAAAAACTGACATGAAGAAAATTACGTTTTCGATTATTTTACTTTTATTAGTTAGTGTTTCGGCTATTTCCCAAAGGAAATATGACGAAATAGTTAACACAGAGAATGCCGTACAAGATTTGGTACAAAATGAAATCACAGGAATTGTTGTTTTTAATGAAGGAGGAACGATAAAAGGTTTAGATCCTGAAACTAAAAAAGTTGTATGGACTTTGACCAAAGATGATTTTGGAGGTAAATCAGCATTGACTATCATAGGCGATACCGATCTTACAAAGCTTTTTGATGATAAAAGTGCTTTAACTAGCGTTGCCGGAAGTCCTTATGTTGAAGCTTACATCAATAACAAGTACATTATCATTAATACTGATACTGGTAAAGTGGTTTATAACTCTTCAAAAGAATCTTTTTGGGTAACACAATCAGATTTTATTCCAGAGACAAATGAGTATTTGCTTACTTTAAAAAAAGATGGCGACATGGCAATTGCATTATTGGATATGACGACTGGCGAATTAAAATGGAATACTACTGTAGATAAAGCAAAATCATTATTTAGTTTCTCTTTTAGAGAATCAGTAAATACAAATGTTGCTACAGTACACGGATCTGTAATTTACTATTTATTATACGGAAAATTATATTCTTTTGACAGAGCTACTGGAAAGTTAAACTGGAAAGGAGAAGAAGATTATTCTAAATTCTTTTTAACTCAAAACGATAAAAATATTGTTGTAGTGAATAACACTGGAACTTTTTCGAATAAACAATATTTGAATGTTTTGAATACTGAAAACGGAAAAAGTATCTGGAAAGAATCAATCAAAACAAAAAGAGTTGTTTATCTTGAAGATTGGGGAACAAAAATATTAGTAGCTCATTATAGCGGTTTCAACTTTTTTGACTTAAAAACAGGTGAAAAAATCTGGAAAAAAGATGCCCGTGGAGATGGATTGAAAAGAGTAATTCCAATCGATCAGGATTTCTTATACGTTGCAGAAAACGAAATGATGTTGATCAACAAAGACGGAGAAAAACTTTGGAAAAAATTCATCGAAATCTCTGACGATAAAGAAGACCCAATTTATTACTTAGGAAAAGTTGGTGAAAAAGTGATGTACCTTACGGGAACTTACGGAAACATGGTTGACTATAAAACAGGCGTTAAACTTTGGAAACGTAATATTCAATTTGATAAAGATCGTCCGGTTTTACCAACTTATGACGAAGCTACAAATTCTTACTTAGTATATAATGATGAGAAATTATACAAATTTGATCCAAGCATTAGTGACAAGCCAGAGCCATTTGCTAAAGTAAATATCAAAAAAGAAAAAGAATTAAACAGTATCGAATTATTCCCTTGGGGAGTTGTGCTTTCAGGACCACTAGAAGTAATGGGTGTTAATATGGATGGTACAATCAAATATCACCTTACATATTCACAGCCTGGAGAAGGAACAAGACGTCTTATAAAAAGTGCTGCCATTGTTGGAAGTATAGGTTTAGGAGTTGCTGCAGGAGTAAGTGATTTTAAAGGTTCTGAAGTAACAATGACTTATCGTGATTCTAACGGGAATATGAGAACTTCAGTTTTGAAGGAAGAAAATAAAACGAATAAAGAGCAGGCACAAATGTATGCGACTGGAGCAGCAGCTCTAGGTATTGTAGCGGCTAAATTTAATTCTCGTTTTAATGCAATGAAGCAAAACAGAGACTTCTCTTATATTTTTGCAAAATCAGATACTGGACAAAAAATTCTTGTAAAAGTGAGTAAAGCTGACGGAGTTGAAGTTGATAAAATTATTTTTACTAACAATAAACCAGTTTATGAAGTAGATCCTGCGACACAAAACATTTTTTATGTTTCGGATAAATCTATTCAAATCTTCAATAAAAAATAAGAAAATTAAAATCTTAAAGCCATCAGGATTTATTTCTGGTGGCTTTTTTTTTGCCTATGAAAAAAATATTACTCTTAATTGTTTTGCTTGTAATTGGTTCAGTTCAGGCACAAGAAAAAATAAGCTCAAAAAAGAAGAAATTTTATATACCCGTAATTGAGTATTCAGAATTTCCTGTTCTTGATAATGCATTAATGCAAACCACTTTTTATCAAATGGATAAGCAGTTAATACAAGAAGAACCGATATTGAAGAAAAATTACTTTAATATAGAAGGGTTTATAAAAGATCCTGCAAACGGAAAATTAAAAATTTATTTAACAATTGAGCTGCCACAATATAAAGCAACAAAAATTGACAGCACGTTTGATAAAACGAAGAATAGCTGGATATTTCAGGCTTTTGCTAATTATAGTGTAAAGATAAAAATGGAGGCGAAATGTGCTGATAAACTCCTTTTAACTCAGGATTTTAATACTGTAGAATCGTATTTGCTTGCATTTGGTTCTAAAAAAGACAATTTGAGAGGTGCTGTTGAGCTGAATAATAAAAAAATTGCAGAAGCGGAGAAAGATGGAGATTTCACTGTGGAAGAATTAGGTTTAGACAATGTAATTTATAGTTCTGTTCAAGCAATACAAAGATATCTTAATTACAAATTAAAGTACAAAACAGGTGAATCTAAATCAAAGTTTGAATTTGTAACTTCTAAAGGACATTCTGAATACAAACAAATGCTAGCTTTTGAGAACGAAATTACAGCTCAAATGGAGAAAGTAACGCTTGAAAAAGGTTTAGACGAGAAATTACTAGCGCCACATTTGCAGTATTTAGAAAGTTTGCTGGTTAAATATCCGCCTTCTCCGGCAAATGAAGATATTCGTTTTATTGTAACCAACAATTTGGCAGAAACTTATTTTTTACTTGAAAATAAAGAAAAAGCCTTGCAGTATGCTAATTTGCTTGTTGAGAATGATAAACAGGATTCCAGAGGATCTTCGATTATTAAAAAGGTAAATAATGGTTATTTTGTCGATAAAAAAATAAGAAGTCACACTACTCGTTTTGCCGATCTTAAAAAGTTAGGTTTGAAAATTGCCGAAGAAAAAGAAGAATTAAGATTAGCATTTTTTGAGAAAATCGATCGTCAGGAAGCAGACTGGAATATTGAAAAAGAAAATAGAACAGCAGCTTTAGAAAAAAGCAAGATTCAGCGAGAGAATATGCTTGATTCTATTGCCTATCAATCTAATCCGGATTTATTAGCGAAAATCATTGCTAATTTAGGAGGAAGCGATGTTTTGAAAAAAGTAGAGAAAACGCATTTGCTGTCTAAGCTTACTTTAGAAGAAAGTAATATACCTCAAACAGAAGAAAGATGGGCGACGACGACAAATTATCTTTTGAAAAAGAAAATGCCTGAAACCTATTATGAAATTGTAAATGGACCAGAAGCATGGAGTCATAGTGATCGCGAAAGTGGAGTAGAAGCTAAATGGGCAAAGTTGCCAATGTACACGTACAATAATCTTTCGACAAATTTAGATCCGGTGAATTTCTTAACCGCTTTTAGACTTGATTTATGGAATAAGTTAGAGCTTTTACAAGACGAAATGGTTGACGGAAAATTGTGTTATCATTTGAATTATTTCGAAAAAACCTTAAATACAAGCAATAGAACCATTCCTAAAACAGATTACCATCTTTTTGTGGACAAAGAGAATTTTTCGATTGTTGCAACAGAAAGAACAGAATTTGATGACGGAAACAAAAGTTTTTTTGAACGAAAGCTTTTTAAAGATTATCGCCCTGTAGCTGCTTTAAATTCAGGAAAAATTGCACATAAGATTAATTACGAAATAGAAGATTTTTACGGTGATACCTTCTATCAGGAAAGCCGTGAAAAAGTCGAAATTAATGCTGTTTTTGGAAATAGAATTTTCATGAAAGAAGTTTATTTCGGAGGATTTAAATAGTCTTCAATTATTGTACAGAAAATAACGAGAATTGATTAGTTTCTAGGTTTATTAACTCAAAATTTTGAGATTAGTACCAGAAACTAATCAATTCTTTTGTTTTTGTACCCATTATCTCAACAAAAGTTTGTGAAATTTCAATAAATTGATGGTCAATAATCCAAAATTCCTTACTTTCGCACCTCGTTTAAGAAAAGGATAAAATGAGCACAAAATTTACTGAATACAAAGGACTTGACTTGCCAACAGTAGCGTCAGAAGTACTTGATTTTTGGAAGAAAGAAAATATATTTGAAAAGAGTGTAACTACTCGCGAAGGTGCAGAACCTTACGTATTTTTTGAAGGTCCGCCTTCAGCAAACGGATTACCGGGAATTCACCACGTGATGGCACGTGCGATTAAAGATATTTTTTGCAGATATAAAACTCAAAAAGGTTTTCAGGTAAAAAGAAAAGCCGGTTGGGATACTCACGGATTGCCTGTAGAATTAGGTACCGAAAAAGAACTTGGAATTACAAAAGAAGATATTGGTAAAACCATTTCTATCGAAGAATATAACGAAGCGTGTAAAAAAACCGTTATGCGTTATACCGACGTATGGAATGATTTGACCGAAAAAATGGGTTATTGGGTAGATATGGAAGATCCGTATGTAACTTATAAACCAAAATACATGGAATCTGTTTGGTGGCTTTTAAAACAAATCTATGATAAAGGTTTGTTGTACAAAGGTTATACAATTCAGCCCTATTCTCCAAAAGCAGGAACAGGATTATCTTCTCACGAGGTAAACCAGCCTGGAGCTTATAGAGATGTTACAGATACTACAATTGTAGCGCAGTTTAAAACATTGCCGGAAACATTGCCAAGCTTTTTACAAGGATTTGGAGATGTTCACATTTTGGCCTGGACGACAACGCCTTGGACATTACCATCGAATACAGCTTTAACAGTTGGTCCAAAAATCGATTATGTTTTAGTAAAAACATTCAATCAATATACTTTTGAGCCAATCAATGTTGTTTTTGCTAAAAATTTAGTTGGAAAACAATTCGGAAAAGGATTTTTTGCAAGCGAAGACGATGCTGATTTCGATAAAGTAAAAAATGGAGACAAACAACTTCCATATAAAATAGTAGCTGAAGCAAAAGGAGCTGATTTGGTAGAAATTCGTTACGAGCAATTATTGCCATACGTATTGCCATATCAAAATCCTGAAAATGCATTTAGAGTAATTGCAGGAGATTTCGTTACTACCGAAGACGGAACTGGAGTTGTGCATACCGCTCCAACTTTTGGTGCAGATGATGCTAAAGTAGCAAAAGAAGCAAAACCGGAAGTTCCGCCAATGTTGGTTTTAGACGAAAACGGAACAGCAGTTCCTTTGGTAGATTTACAAGGAAGATTCACTTTACATATGGGTGATCTTGCCGGTAAATATGTGAAAAACGAATATTATGATGCAGGACAGGCGCCAGAGCGTTCTGTTGATGTTGAAATTGCTATTCGATTAAAAGAAGAAAATAAAGCCTTTAAGGTTGAAAAATATGTACATAGTTATCCACACAGTTGGAGAACTGATGAGCCGTTATTATATTATCCACTAGACTCTTGGTTCATTAAAGTAACCGATGTAAAAGATAGAATGTTCGACCTGAACGAAACTATCAATTGGAAGCCTAAGTCTACTGGTGAAGGACGTTTTGGAAATTGGTTGAAAAATGCCAACGACTGGAACTTATCTCGTTCTAGATATTGGGGAATTCCGTTGCCAATTTGGAGAACTGAAGACAAAAAAGAAGAAGTTCTTATTGGTTCTGTTGAAGAATTGTACAATGCGATTGAAAAATCTATCGAAGCAGGTTTTCAAAAAGAAAATCCGTTTAAAGGTTTTGAAATCGGAAATATGTCTGAATCTAATTATGATTTAATTGATTTACACAAAAATGTAGTTGATCAAATTACTTTAGTTTCAGCTTCGGGCCAACCAATGAAACGCGAAAGCGATTTAATTGACGTTTGGTTTGATTCTGGGGCAATGCCTTATGCACAATGGCATTATCCTTTTGAGAATAAAGATAAAATTGACGAGAATAAAGATTTTCCTGCGAATTTCATTGCCGAAGGTGTCGATCAAACTCGTGGATGGTTTTATACCTTACACGCAATCGGAACCTTGGTTTTTGATAAAGTAGCCTATAAAAATGTAGTCTCAAATGGTTTGGTTTTGGATAAAAACGGACAAAAAATGTCTAAACGTCTAGGAAACGCAACAGACCCTTTTGAAACAATTGCAGAATATGGACCTGATGCCACACGTTGGTACATGATTTCAAACGCAAATCCTTGGGATAACTTAAAGTTTGACATTGAAGGAATTGCTGAGGTTCGCCGTAAATTCTTCGGAACATTATACAACACGTATTCATTCTTCTCGTTATATGCTAATATCGATGGATTTAAATACGCTGAAGCGGAAATTCCGTTAAACGAAAGACCGGAAATCGATCAGTGGATTATATCTGAATTACATACATTAATAAAATTTGTTGATGAATGTTATGAAGATTATGAGCCTACGAAAGCAGCAAGAGCAATTTCTGATTTCGTTCAGGAAAACTTGAGTAACTGGTACGTTCGTTTGTGTCGTCGTCGTTTCTGGAAAGGAGAATATGCACATGATAAAATTGCAGCTTATCAAACACTTTATACTTGTTTATTGACGATAAGCAAATTAAGTGCTCCAATTGCTCCTTTTTTCATGGATAAATTATATCGTGATTTAACGATTTCTACAGGAACCGAGCAATATAGCAGTGTTCACTTGGCTGAGTTCCCGAAATTTGTCGAAAACTTTGTTAATAAAACGTTAGAAAGCAAAATGCAGAAAGCGCAAACCATCTCATCTTTGGTTTTATCGCTTCGTAAGAAAGAAATGATTAAAGTGCGTCAGCCTTTGCAAAAGGTAATGATTCCGGTACTTGACGAGAATCAGAGAGCTGAAATCGAAGCTATTTCTGACTTGGTTAAAGCCGAAGTAAACGTAAAAGAAATTGCACTTTTAGACGATGATTCTGGTATTTTGGTAAAACAAATAAAACCTAATTTTAAAGCTCTGGGACCACGTTTTGGGAAGGATATGGGTCTGATTTCCAAAGAAATACAGTCTTTTTCGGCAGATCAGATTAATCAATTAGACAAGCAGGGGGCGTTAGATATTGTTATTGCTGGAAATAATGTAACTTTATCATTAGAAGACGTCGAAATAACATCGCAGGATATTGAAGGCTGGTTGGTTGCAAATTCAAACGGAATTACAGTTGCGCTTGATATTACAATCTCTGAAGAATTGAAAAACGAAGGTATCGCGAGAGAATTAGTAAACAGAATTCAAAATATCCGTAAAGATTCTGGATTTGAAGTTACTGATAAAATAAAAATTCAAATAAAAAGAAGCGGTATCTTAGAAGAAGCAATTCTGAAAAATGAAGACTATATTAAGTCTGAGACATTAACAGATGATTTGGTTTTTGTAGACGCTTTAGAAAGCGGCACAGAAATTGAGTTTGATGATATTAAAACATTGATATTAATTTCAAAATAATATAAATACCATGATAGATGAAATTACAAGATACTCTGATGCTGACTTAGCAGAGTTCAAAGAAATAATTCAAGTTAAAATACAAAAAGCACAAGCCGATCTGGATTTAATAAAAAGTGCTTACATGAATGACTTGAATAACGGAACAGATGATACTTCTCCAACTTTTAAAGCATTTGAAGAAGGAAGCGAAACAATGTCTAAAGAAGCAAACTCACAGTTAGCAATCAGACAAGAGAAGTTTATACGCGATCTAAAAAACGCATTATTCCGTGTTGAGAACAAAACATATGGTATTTGCAAAGTAACAGGTAAATTAATTAGCAAAGAAAGGCTTAAAATCGTTCCTCACGCTACAATGAGTATCGAAGCTAAAAATTTGCAACGATAAAATTATTGTTACAAAATATTTAACGCTCCTTAGGGAGCGTTTTTTTTGATTAAATTGTTATTTTTGCCCCATCAAATTTTATAAAATGTCATTACGAAAAGCGTATTTCCTTATATTCTTAGTTTTAATTGTTGATCAACTTTCGAAAATCTATGTAAAAACAAATTTTGTTTTAGGTGAAGAAGTTGTTATTGCTGATTGGTTTAGAATTCATTTTATTGAAAATGAAGGAATGGCCTGGGGAACTAAGATTCCCGGAGAATACGGAAAATTGATTTTGACCGTTTTTAGAATTTTTGCCGTAGTCGGAATTGGATTCTGGTTAGCTGATGCTATAAAAAAACGTCATTCTACTTATTTAATCGTTGCTATTGCATTAATCTTTGCCGGTGCTGCCGGAAATATTATTGATTCTGTTTTTTACGGAGTGATTTTCGATGACAGCACACATAGCCTGGCGACATTTTTTTCGCCAACTCCATACGGTTCATGGTTTCATGGATTAGTTGTAGATATGTTTTATTTCCCTATTTGGGAAGGAAATCTTCCAACATGGTTACCGTTTTTTGGAGGTAAGCATTTTGCATTCTTTAATGCTATTTTTAATGTGGCCGATATGGCGATTTCAACAGGAGTTGGAATCTTGCTGGTTTTTAATAAAAGAGCATTCCCAAAAACGACATGATTATTTTTTAGAATTCCAAAATATAAATTCCAAATTCCAATATTTGAAGCGTTCATTGCTTGCAGATGTTGGAATTTGGAATTTCACATAATTGGGATTTAATATTTATTGTGTTATTTTTACCATACACAAAAAAACAACTTATGCAAAGTCCGTCTTTCTCTATATATGATGCATCGGCAGGCTCAGGAAAAACCTATACTTTGGTTAAAGAATATCTTAAAATTATTCTTTCTTCTCCAAAAAACGACGCTTATCGAAATATTCTGGCGATAACTTTTACCAATAAAGCAGTTCATGAAATGAAAAGCCGTATTGTTGGGAGCTTGTCTGAATTTGCAAAAGATGAGCCTTCTGCTAAGGCAGTTGATTTAATGGAGGATTTGTCTCGTGATACAGGACTTTCTATAATTAAAATTAAAACAAAATCTCAAAGTATTATCAAGCATCTTATTCATAATTATGCTGCTTTTGATATTTCTACTATTGATAAATTTACACATAAAGTAATACGTGCTTTTGCACACGATCTAAATTTGCCAATGACTTTTGAGGTTACATTGGATACTGAGAATTTATTGATCGAGGCTGTTGATGCAATTATTGCTCAGGCTGGACAAGATGAAACTTTGACGAAATTGTTGATCGATTTCACAATGGAGAAAACAGACGACGATAAAAGTTGGGATGTTTCGCGTGAGATTCTGGAAACTGGGAGATTGGTTTTGAATGAAAATAATCGAAATGAGATTTTGCATTTTCAAGACAAATCGATTGAAGAGTTTGTCGAGATAAAAAAGAAAATGCTTGTTTTGTGTAAAGATCTGGAATCTGAAAATGAAAATTTTGCCACAGAAGCACTTTCTCTAATTGATAAAAATGGTATTGACTTAAAATCATTTTCTAGAGGAACTTTTCCGAATCATTTAGAAAGTATTCGTGATGGAAAATTTAATCCTCGCAATAAAACCTTTCATGAATTCGACGATATTGCGATTAATAAAACGGCTAAAGATAGAGCTTTAATCGAAAATATAATTCCAGAGCTACTTCAAACTCTGGAGAAAATCTATAAAAATTTTGAAAAGAGAGATTTTTACAAAGCCTTTCTAAAAAACATAACACCACTTTCACTCCTTAATACAGTAAGTAATGAGTTGGCTAAAATTCAATCAGAACAAAATATCTTGTCAATATCTGAATTTAATGCGATAATCCATCGTGAAATTCAAAATCAGCCTGCGCCTTTTATTTATGAACGTTTGGGTGAGCGATATCGTCATTTCTTTATCGATGAATTTCAGGATACTTCCGAAATGCAATGGCAGAACTTGATTCCGTTGATTGACAATTCACTTTCCGGTTTAGATGATTACGGAAATAAAGGGACTTTAATGATTGTTGGAGATCCAAAACAATCTATTTATCGTTGGCGCGGAGGGAAAGCAGAGCAATTTATCGAGTTAAGTAAAGATGTAAATCCGTTTAATAATCCCGATAAAGAAATTAGACATTTAGATACAAATTATAGAAGTTATAGTGAAGTTATTGCTTTTAATAACGCCTTCTTTAAACTGCTTTCAACGGAATTCTCAAATGAAGATTATAAAGATTTATATGAAAATCATAGTTTTCAGAACTCAAATTCAAAAAAAGGTGGTTATGTAAATATTTCTTTTCTTCCAATAATTGAGAAAAATGACGCTGGTGAGGAAGAAGAAGTGGTTGAGAAGTCAGATTTGTATGTTTTAGCAACTCTGAATACCATTCAAAAAGTGATTCGCGAAGGTTTCGAGTATAAAGACATCGTGATTTTGACTCGAAAAAGAGATCAGGGAATCGCAATTGCAAATTATTTGACAGAACAAAATATTCCGCTTTTGTCCTCAGAAACCTTAATGATTCAAAATGCGACAGAAGTTCGTTTGATTGTTTATTTACTGAAGTACCTAAATAATAATGCTGATTTAGAATCGAAAGCTAATTTTTTGCATTTCCTGGCGACTCACAAAGAAACGAATATGCCAATTCATGATTTTATCGCAATGGGAATGGCAAAGAAATTTGAAGCTGATTTTGAAAAATGGCTTTTAACTTTTGATGTTTCGCTTTCTTTTGAAAATGTTCGTAAAAAATCATTGTACGAAGCCGTTGAAATTATTATTTCAAAGTTTGTGCTTCCGTCAGAAGGTAATGCGTATATTCAGTTTTTCCTTGATATTGTTCTGGAAAGAGATATTAGAAATCAAGCCGGAATTGCTGATTTTTTATATTTTTGGGATAAAAACGGAGAGCGGTTTAGTATTCCTTCTCCGGAAGGAAACAATGCAGTGCGAATTATGACGATTCATAAGTCCAAAGGTTTAGAATTTCCAGTGGTTATTATGCCTTTTGCAGAAGAGGATTATAGCCGAAAACCAAAGGATAAATTATGGTTGGATACAGAAGACGTTGATTTAGGTGTTCCGAAGGCTTTAATTGATAATAGTAGCGCAGTTGAAGGTTTTGGTGAAAGTGCTTCGGTTGTTTTTAATCTTAAAAAACAAGAAGAGTTGCTTGATAATATCAATGTTTTGTATGTCGCGCTAACCCGCGCGGAAGAACAGTTGTATGTTATTTCTCAATCTTTAAAAGAAAGAAAAGATGGAGAGTTTCCGAATAATATGGCTTCTTTTTTTATTAAATATTTGATTAATGAAGGAGTTTATGATTCTGAAAAGTTAGAATATGATTTTGGGAATAAAGCCAGACTCTCGGTTCTTGGTAAATCTGTTGATTTAGTAAAACCAATTCCGATAGTGTCAGAAGTTTTAAATCCAAAGAATATAAAGATTGCTCAGCGAGAAGCTTTAATGTGGGGAACGCATCAACAAGAAGCAATATCTTATGGTAATGTTGTGCATGAGATTTTGGCCTTTGTTAAAGATAAATCAGATGTTGATTTAGCAGTTACGAAAGCCCTTGAGAACGGTTTGATTAAAGTTGATCAGGTAGATCAGGTTTTAAAAACGTTGACAGAAATTGTAAATCATTCTGAATTGAGTTTTTGTTTTGATGGAAATTATTCGATTTTAAACGAACAAACAATAGTTCAAAAGGAAGGAAAGATTTTGAAACCAGACCGAATTGTTCTAACTAAGAATAATGAAGCTTATCTTTTGGATTATAAAACAGGAGTGGCTAATTCTAAATATGCACAGCAACTTCAGGAATATCAAGATGCTATTGAAGATTTAGGTTATAAAGTGTTAAAAAAGGCTTTGGTATACATAGGATCAGAAATCGATGTAGTAAATTTGTGAAAAAATTAATCAGATGTTAAAGGATTAACGAGGTTTTTTAGCCTTAAAGTGTTAATATTTAACGTTTTAAATATATAAAAATGTACGATAAAATTAAAGAGCATTTGCAAAGTGAGTTGCAAACTATTGAAGAAAATGGAATTTTTAAAAAAGAACGTATTATAACATCTGCGCAAGATGCTGAAATCACGATTTCTACAGGAGAAAAGGTTTTGAACTTTTGTGCGAACAATTATTTAGGACTTTCTTCTCATCCAGAAGTGATTCAGGCAGCGAAAGATGCTATGGATACACATGGTTTCGGGATGTCGTCAGTTCGATTTATCTGCGGAACACAAGATATTCATAAAACTTTAGAGAAAAAGATTGCTGATTTTTACGGTACAGAAGATACTATTCTTTATGCGGCGGCTTTTGATGCGAATGGTGGAGTTTTTGAACCTTTATTGGG
Source organism: uncultured Flavobacterium sp. (assembly GCF_963422545.1). NCBI lineage: Bacteria > Pseudomonadati > Bacteroidota > Flavobacteriia > Flavobacteriales > Flavobacteriaceae > Flavobacterium > uncultured Flavobacterium sp. Next base: position 72,751 of record NZ_OY730257.1, on the reverse strand, counting down.
GGAGAATGACGCAATTATTTCAGATAGTTTAAATCATGCTTCTATTATAGATGGTGTTCGTTTATGTAAAGCGGCTCGTTATCGCTATGAAAATAGTAACATGGAGGATTTGGAGCAACAGTTAATTAAAGCTAATGAAGCAGGAGCACGTTTTAAATTAATTGTTACTGATGGGGTTTTCTCTATGGATGGCCTTGTGGCGCCTTTAGATAAAATTTGCGATTTAGCTGATAAATATGATGCGATGGTAATGGTTGACGAATGCCATGCTGCCGGATTTATTGGGGCAACTGGAAAAGGTACGCTTGAAGCAAAAGGCGTGATGGGTAGAGTTGATATTATAACAGGAACCCTCGGTAAAGCTTTGGGTGGCGCAATGGGAGGTTATACAACCGCAAAGAAAGAAATTATTGAATTGCTGCGTCAACGCTCTAGGCCATATTTATTTTCGAACTCATTGGCGCCAGCAATTGTGGGTGCTTCTATTAAGGTCTTTGAGCTTTTAGAAAAAGATACTACATTAAGAGATAAATTAGAGTGGAATACAAACTACTTTAAAGAAGGAATGAAAAAAGCCGGATTTGATATTATTGATGGAGACTCGGCAATTGTTCCGGTTATGTTATATGATGCAAAATTGTCACAAACGATGGCAAATGAACTTTTGAAACAAGGGATTTATGTAATTGGATTCTTCTTTCCTGTGGTGCCAAAAGAAAAAGCAAGGATCAGGGTGCAATTATCGGCTGCGCATTCTAAAGAGCACCTAGACAAGGCTATAAGTGCTTTTATAGTTGTCGGACAAATGTTAAAAGTTATATAATTTCCACTTTGGTTAAATTTTTGTAGGTTTTTTTTAACATTTCATTTTGTATTTAAAAAATTTGGTGTTACTTTTGCTTGTAATTAACTAAATTGTAATTAAAAAAATTAAGTATGAAACATCTTAACAAACTTTTAGTTGCTGTGATGATGGTGATGGGTTTAAGTTCTCACGCACAAGACAGTAACAATCCATGGGCTATCTCATTTGGAGTTAATGCAGTTGATACAAGAACCAGTTCTGGTGCAGGACACGGTTTCTTTGATCAACATTTTTCTCAGCCATTCGCTGTAAAAGACAACTGGAATATCCTTCCTTCTTTATCTTACATTGGTGTAAATAGATATGTTGGACATGGTTTTTCTGTTGGTTTACAAGGATCTGTAAACAAAATTGATAAATTGGTTACTTTTGCTCCAACTGCTCCAGGGCACGATAGTAGAGGTAATGTTGTAACTAATCCTGGAGATTTGATGTATTATGGTATTGATGCTACTGTAAAGTATAGCTTCCAAGAATTAATCAAATCTAAAATTATTGATCCTTCGTTATCTGTTGGTGGAGGTTATACTTTCTTCGGAGATAACAGTTTTGGAACTGTTAACCCAGGTGCTGGTGTTACTTTCTGGTTCACAGATGCTATTGGTCTTGAACTAGCTACAAAATACAAATGGGCTGTAGCTAATAATGAAGATAAGCCTCTTGACAGATCTGTTTTTCAACACACTGCTGGTCTAGTTTTCAAATTCGGAGGTAAAGATACTGACGGAGACGGAATCTACGATAAAGACGATGCTTGTCCAGATGTTGCTGGTTTAAAACAATTCAACGGATGTCCTGATACTGATGGAGACGGAATCGTTGACGCTAGTGATGCTTGTCCAGATGTATTTGGTTTAGCTGCATTAAACGGATGTCCTGATACTGACGGAGACGGAATTGCTGATAAAGATGATGCTTGTCCAGATGTTGCTGGTTTAGCTGCTTTAAAAGGTTGTCCTGATACTGACGGTGATGGTATCGCTGACAAAGATGACAAATGTCCTACAGTTGCTGGTCCTAAAGAAAATGGTGGTTGTCCTGTATTAGACGCTGACAAAGATGGTGTTGCTGATAAAGATGATGATTGTCCTACAGTTTACGGTCCTGCTAGCAATAGAGGTTGTCCAGAAGTTACTACTGAAGCTTTAGAAGATCTTAAAGTTCAAGCAAGAGCGGTTTACTTTAACTCAGGTAAAGCTACTTTCAAAACAGGAGATAAAGAAACTCCAGCTAGATTAGATGCAATTAAAGAAATCCTTAAAAACTATCCAAACGCGAAATTCTCTATTGAAGGACACACTGATAGTACAGGTTCTCCTAAATTGAATCAAAAACTTTCTGAAGACAGAGCTGCTGCTGTAATGAATGCTTTAATTGAAAGAGGTGTTAATCCAGAGAACTTAGTTTCTAAAGGATTTGGTTCTTCTCAACCAATTGGAAGCAACAAAACTGCTGCTGGTAAAGCACAAAACAGAAGAACAGAAATTAGACACATTGGTTCTAAATACCAAGGTAAAATCTAATTTACTTTCTAAATAAATACTAAAAGCCATTCTTAATTGAATGGCTTTTTTTATTTTTATCAAATGATAAATACTTCTTTTCTCGAAAAAATTGCTGCTGTCGTAATTCAGGATTATTCGGCTAAACTTGCTGACACAACGATCATTTTGCCAAACAAGAGAGCTAAAGTTTTTTTAATAGAAGCATTAAAAAATGAAACTAAAAAAACGATTCTTGCTCCTGAAATTGTTAGTATTGAAGATTTTGTGCAAGACGTAGCATCAATTAGATCAGTAGATTCGATTGAACTTTTATTTGAATTCTACGAAGTTTATTTATCTGTTACCGAAAAACAGCACCAACAATCATTTGAGTTGTTTGCAAATTGGGCTAAAACCCTTTTGCAAGATTTTAATGAGATAGATCGTTATCTTTTAGAACCTTCACATGTTTTATCTTACTTAAAAGACATAGAAGATATTAAAAAGTGGGGTATCGAGGTCGAAGATAAAACCAAGCTTCTGGAAAATTATATTGACTTCTGGAAACTTCTGCCTTTGTATTACGATTCACTATATAATCATTTGCTGAATAAAGCAATTGGTTATCAAGGTTTGATTTATAGAGAAGCTGTAAACAATTTGAATCACTTTTCAAATACTATTTCAAATAGGACTTTTGTTTTTGCTGGATTTAACGCTTTAAATGCCGCTGAAGAAAGAATTGTCCAACATCTTTTGGCATTGGATCAGGCAAAGATTTATTGGGATGTCGATCAAACTTTTCTAAACGATCCTTATCATGATGCAGGTCTTTTTGTTCGTCGTTTTAAAGAAAGTTGGAAACATTATAAATCAAATCCTTTTGAGTGGATTGTTGATGATTTTTCGCAATCTAAAAACATTCAGGTTATAGGAACTCCAAAAACTATTGGCCAGGCAAAATTGGCGGGAAGTATTATTGAGAATATAATCAATAATGATCCTTCAACATCTCTTGATAAGGTGGCTATTGTACTTGGAGAAGAGAATTTATTGATGCCGGTTTTGTATAGTTTACCAGCTTCGGTTGGAGCGTTGAATATAACAATGGGATATTCAGGAAAAAATAATCCATCTCAAATATTGATTGCAAAGTTATTTAAAATGCATACTAATGCACTTTCTCGAAAAGGCGACAGTTATGTTTTTTATTATAAAGATGTGCTTGATGTTTTAACGCATCCTTTGATAGAACCTTATGCAAATGCAGGTAATTTGGTGAGGATTATAAAGGAGAACAACTACACCTTTATTACTCATAATCGAATTATAGAACTTAATTCAAATCCTACGACTTTGTTTGGTTTATTATTCCTGAAATGGGAGAATGGATCAATGGCAGTTTTAGAAAATATTTCGGCACTTTTACTTTTGATAAAAGAAAATTTCAGTAATGACAATGAAGAAGAGAAAATTGCGAAAGCTTTTGTTTTTTCTGTTTTTAAAGTGATTAATAAACTGATTAATTATTATTCACAACATCATTATATTGATAATATTGATACGTTGCATGCTATCTACAAACAAATTATTGATGTAGCCGAAGTTTCGTTTGAGGGTGAACCTTTGCATGGATTACAGATTATGGGAGTTCTAGAAAGTCGTGTTCTTGATTTTGATACCGTTATTGTTACGTCAATGAATGAGGGGAAATTTCCAGCCGGAAAATCTCAAAATTCATTTATACCTTATGATGTAAAACGAGAATTAGGTTTGCCAACTTTTAAAGAGAAAGATGCTATTTATACCTATCACTTTTATCATTTGTTGCAAAGAGCTAAAAATATTTACCTGATTTATAATACTGAAAATGATGGATTAGATGCTGGAGAGCGCAGTCGTTTTATCACACAGTTGGAAGTTGAAAAGCAATCGAAACACAATCTTACTTTTGATATTTACAATCCGGTTTTACCAACAACGGCATATCAGCCTATGATAATTCCAAAGTCAGAGGCGGTGATGGAACGTTTAAAAGAAATCGCTATTGCAGGTTTTTCTCCTTCGGCATTGACGAGTTATATCAGGAATCCGATCGATTTTTATTTTCAAAAAATACTTAGAATTCGGGAAGTTGAAGAGGTTGAAGAAAATATTGCCTTAAACACTTTGGGAACTATAATTCACGAAACGTTAAAAGCTTTGTATGATCCTTTTGTTGGGAAGTTTATTTCTGAAACTGATATTTCAAATTGTTTTAAGTTGTTGGATGATGAAGTTTTGAAACAGTTTAAATTGGTTTATAAAGAAGGAGAAATTAAGAAAGGGCGTAATCTTTTGGCTTTTGAAGTTGCAAAACGAAATGTTTCTAATTTTTTAAAAATGGAATTAGAGGAAGTTAAGAACGGAGAAGTAATTAAAATTATAGCTTTAGAAAAAACTTTCGAACGGGAACTAAATCATCCAGGTTTGCCGTTTCCGGTTCTAATAAAAGGAAATGTTGATAGAATTGAGTTGCGTAATGGGAAAATAAGAATAATCGATTATAAGACAGGAAAAGTAGAAAAGACGAATGTAATATTGAAATCATGGAACGGATTAACTCAGGAGATTAAAAACGATAAAATAATTCAGGTTCTGGCATATGCTTTTATGTTTGAGGATGAAGCGGGAGATGTTCCTATTGAAGTTGGAATTATTTCGTTTAAAAATCTAAAATCAGGATTTTTACCTTTTGGTTTTAAAGAAGAAAAAGAAGTGAACATGACGGTTGGAAAAGAAATTTTAAACAATTATCTTGAAGAAATTGTATTATTGTTAAAGGAAATCTTTGATGTACATATTCCATTTGAAGAAAAAACAGATTGATATCAGAAAGCTAAAAAACATATTTGAATTCTTTAAAACCACTTTATTAATCAATTTGGCTGTTTGTTGTATTGGTGTTTTATTGAGTGGTTTTGATTATTTTTTTATATTATTTCTAAGTTTTGGGTTTTTAGTAAGTATTGCGTTTAAAGAATTGTATCGAAAAAACGAGTATTTATTTTATTCAAACAATGGTATTGCAAAGATTCCTCTTTTACTAGTTAGCTATTTTTTGACTTTTTGTACTGCAATTTTCTTAGCGCTTCTTATTTTTTTAATAAAGAAATTATTTTGAAAAAACATATTCTTGAAGTTAGTGGAGTTCAAAAAAGATTTGATGGAAAAGTAGTGCTTTCTGATGTTTATCTAAAATGCGAAACTTCGGATATTATTGGTTTGTTTGGCAGAAATGGTTCAGGAAAATCAACTTTGCTGAAGATCATTTTTGGTATTGTTTCAGCTCCGGGAAAATGCATAAGAATTGATGGCGTTTCAAAAAACAATTCAGACAATTTGTCAAATGAAATTAGTTATTTGCATCAAGAGCAATATATTCCCAATCATTTATCGGTAAAGAAAGCGATTCTGTTGTCGATTGATAAACTAAATACAGATAGTTTTTGTGAAGATGAATTTATCCAATCTTTTTTGGAGAAAAAAATAAGCCATTTATCAAGCGGAGAGCTCCGTTATCTGGAAATTAAAATCGTACTCTTTAATCCTGCAAAATTCATTTTACTTGATGAACCTTACAATGGATTGTCTCCTGTAATGGTGGATGTTGTAAATGAAATGATTAAAGCAAATTCACTTAAAAAGGGAATTATTATTACAGATCATAATTATCAAAGCATAATCAAAATTGCGACTCAACTAATTTTGATTAAGGAAGGCAAGACTCATTTTTTGAAGGAAAAAACCGAGCTTGTAAATAAAGGCTACCTTACAACCTCATCTTTTTTGTAAAATATGAAGAAAACAATTTAATGATTTGGATTGGATTGTTATTTTTTTTGGATAAATCTTCTTTTTTGTTAAGATTTATTGTGTTATTTATTTTAAATATCAGAAAATATTAAGGTGTAAATAAAAGTAACTCAAAGGGTTAGGTTTAGCCTTTTTTTTAACAAGTATTTATTGGACAATAATAGTATTTAAAAATACCTTTGTCGCTCTCAAAAAATAAATATACAAAACAATGATATCTTATTTATATTAGCACAAATTAAATGTACATTTTCGAGTTTCTGAAGACGTAAATTGTTTATTTGGCTGTAGATTTAATAAAAGCGAATCTTGGATTAACAAGAGCAATTTTGGCTAAACTTAAAAAAGATATTAACTATAAATTTTGCCCCCACAAATGAGAAAAAGGCTGTTTCAAAATTATTTTGAAATGGCCTTTTTTGATTTTAATATTTATTGAAAAAAGTCTAATAAAATAGTTTTCAATTCATTCTTATTTTCAATGTGACTCATGTGCCCATCTTCAAAAGAAACAAGTTCAGCAGTTGTATCTTCAATTTGCGAGATACTTTCATCGTAGTTTAAAACAGGATCTTTTTTTCCTAAGATCAATAAAACAGGAAATAGATTTTTATGCAAAAGAGCTTCGCGGTCTTTTCTGATTTTCATTCCTTCCAGTGAAGCTACAATTCCTTGCAAAGGTGTTTTTAGAGCCTCAACTTTTACTTTTTCGATTTCATCTGCCAGTCGGGTTCTGTTATTTTCACTGAATAAATTACCAATAGCCAGACTTACAAAGTTTATATAGTTTTGTTTTACAGCTTTAATGGCGCGAGTTCTGTTTAGTTTCTTTTCGGGATTGTCTTCTTTAGAAGTCGAATTCAATAAAACTAATTTTTGAATGTTGTTTGGGAATAATTCGGCGAAAGCCAAACCAACATATCCGCCCATAGAATGACCAAGAATAGTCGCTTTTTTAATTTTTAAAGATTCCAGAACTTCATGTACTACATTTGCATTATCTTCCATTTCATGAACATATCCCAGACAATCAGATTCGCCGTGGCCTAATAAATCAATTGTAATTACACGGTGTTTTTCTGAAAATAAAGTAACATATTCCTGCCACATTTTTTTGTTTTCCAGAAAGCCGTGAAGCAGTACAATTGCAGATCCTGCACCTGAATCAGTATAAGAGATTTTTGTGTTTTTGTATAGAAGTGTTTTCAAAATGGTATTTTAAATTATAAAATGCAAAGATAAGAAAGGTAAAACCATATAAGAAATGTAAGTTCATTTGAGTTAAAAATGATAGTTATTAGGTTCAGTTTTAAATGAACTTACATCACTTATATGGTTTAAAAAACGGCTTCCATTTCTGAAAGCCGTTTAGTTATGATTTTAAAAAGGAATTTACTTCTGAGAAATATTTTTCTTCAGCATCCAGCCATCCGTAATGTCTGCAATTTTCAAGCAAAATTAGTTTTGAATTTGGAAATGTTTTATGGGCCAATTCTCCAATTTGATTGCTAATAACATCCTCTTTTCCCTGAATAATTAAAACTGGTTTTCTGAAATTTTTCAATTTTTCTTTACAGTCAAAATTGATTGCTTGCATATCAGCCCAAAGTAGTCCGTTTATTTTTGAATTTCCCTGAGTTAGTCTTTCAGCAATTATCGGGACATACTTTTTATCGTATATATAAGCTGGTGCCATTGCTCTTCCGCGAGCTAAACGCGCGTTGTGTGTTGTGTCACCTTTTTCGATTTTATCATTCCAGTAATTCATAGAATCTTTTTCGACTTTAGTTAAATTTCGTTCGATAAGATTTTCTGTTTTCAGTAAAGTCAAATCAATACCGCCAGACGATGATAAAACCAATTTATTGATACTGTTTGGATAAACTGTGGCATAATACGAAGCCAGCATTCCTCCAAAAGAATGCCCCAGAATATTCCATTTTTTAATTTTCAGATGTTTTCTTAAAGATTCCATATCCTCAGCCATTATTTTCATCGAAATGGTTCCTGAATTCAACTCCTTCAACTTTGATTTGCCAGTTCCGCGCTGATCATAAATAATAGTTTCCTGGCTTTCGGCCAATGTTTTAGCCATGCTTTCAAAACCATTACTATTCATTCCGGGACCACCATTAATAATCAAAAGAGGTTCGCCTTTTCCGAATATTTTATAATAGGTTTTACTGGAATCATTGTTAGTAGAATAACCCTCGGTTTGAGCAAAAGTATTTCCTAAAATCATCAGGAAAGCAAATAGAAAAATCTTTTTCATTATGAAATTATGAGTTCATTAAGCTTTCGATTTCATCTGCCTCAATCGGAATATTACGCATTAGGTTAAAAGGTTCTCCTTTTTCCTGAATCACAACATTATCTTCCAGACGAATTCCAAAACCTTCAGCCGGAATATAAATTCCAGGTTCAACTGTAAAAACCATATTGGCTTTCATTGGTTCGTGAAGCAAACCATAATCGTGTGTGTTTAATCCCAAGTGATGAGAAGTTCCGTGCATGAAATATTTTTTGTATGCTGGCCAATTCGGATTTTCGTTCTGAACATCAGCTTTGTCAATCAAGCCCAAACCAAGCAATTCAGAAGTCATGATTTTACCTACTTCAATATGATATTGTTTCCAAAGCGTTCCCGGAGTCAACATTTTTGTTGCTTCGTTTTTAACTCTTAAAACCGCATTGTAAACTGCCTTTTGTCTTTCAGAATATTTCCCGGAAACAGGAATTGTTCTTGTCATGTCGCTAGAATAATTAGCATATTCGGCAGCAACATCCAATAAAATTAAATCTCCGGCTTTACATTGTTGATTGTTTTCGATATAATGCAAAACGTTTGCATTATTTCCCGAAGCAATAATTGGTGTGTAAGCAAAACCTTTAGAACGGTTACGGATGAATTCGTGAATTAATTCAGCTTCGATTTCATATTCAGTAACGTTTGGTTTTACAAATGGCAACAATCTACGGAAACCTTTTTCTGTAATATCACAAGCGTGCTGAAGCAAATCGATTTCTTCGCTTTCTTTTATAGAGCGAATACGTTGCAAAATCGGGTTACTTTTTGCAACATTGTGTGCCGGATAACGTTCTTTCCACCATTTTACAAAACGAGCCTCACGAGTTTCCGTTTCAACAGTTGCTCTGTAATGTTCGTTGGTATTAATGTACATGGTATCTGCATAGGTCATCATTTCGTTCAAAACTTTATGAAAATCCTGTAGCCAATAAACAGTTCTAATTCCTGAAACCTGAAAAGCACGTTCTTTAGTCAGTTTTTCACCTTCCCAAATTGCAATATGTTCGCTGGTTTCTTTCAGGAAAAGGATTTCTTTTTGTTCCTCATAAGGTGCATCCGGAAACAAAAGCAAAACACTTTCTTCCTGATCCACACCACTCAGATAAAAAATGTCTCTGTGTTGTTCAAACGGCAAAGTACTGTCGGCACTAATTGGGTAAATGTCATTTGAATTGAAAACGGCAACACTGTTAGGTTTCATTTCTGCCGTGAATTTTCTGCGATTTTTTACAAAAAGAGCGCTGTTTATTTGATGATATTTCATAATAACTTAGTTTTTGAACTTCGAATTTCAAAATTAGTGATTTTTAGAGAACATGATATAATTGGTTTACTAAAGTTTTCTTATTTGTTTTGGTTTTGCCACGAAGACACTAGGGCACTAAGTTTTTTCAATCTTGTCATTGCGAGGAACGAAGCAACCTCACTAACAATTGATACAAAGGTTGATTTAACAAATGTGGTTGCTTCGTTCCTCGCAATGACAAGATTGAAAAATCTTAGCAACTTAGAATCTCAGAACCTTAGAACCTCAATAATGGCGTGTCCCTCCGGGTCGGGCTTTCGGCTATATCTTTTATTCCGCTAAAGCTTCATAAAAGGATACCGCCTCAATCCCTCACGCGAAATCAGGTTTCATAAGAAGTTTGTCTTTTTTAATAAAAAAATAATTTGCCGATTCTGGTATTTTGTATATTGGTGCTCTAATATAATTTCAACATTTTTAAATCAAAAAATGAAGATAAACAGATTAATAGTATTGTTGATTTTATTGATTTCGATTTCTGGCTATTCTCAAATTAAGAATTTTGAAGAGATAGAAAAGTATGTAAAAGAAGTTCCACAATCTGAAACTTCAGATATTGAAACTTTGACAAAATATTTAAAGAAAAATGCTAAAACAAAAACAGAAATTTTAGCGAGAATTTATTTTTGGATGGTGCAAAATATAGAATATGATTGGGATGCAGTTCGTAATAATGAACAAATCGATGTCTCTGCAATTTCTACTTTAGAAAATAGAAAATCTGTGTGCGCAGGATATGCAAATTTGTTTAAAGCGATTTGTGATAATGCCAAAATAAAATGCGTAGTAATTGACGGATATGCTAAAGCAACTGGTTTTTATCATGGTGAAAAATTAACGAAACCAAATCACGCATGGAACGCAGTAAAACTTTATGATAAATGGGAGTTCGTTGATGTTACTTGGGGAAGGGAATCGATTTTAACCAACGAAGGGCAAAAGGAATTATGGAATGCTAGATATTTTTTAGATGATCCAAATGACTTTATTCTTGAACATTTTCCCGAAGATGAAGTATGGCAATTGTTGGATAATGAAATAAGTATTGATAACTTTTTTAGTGCTGAAATGGAAGATAAACGAAAAGCAAGATTGCATCAATCATCAATAGATGAGTAAATAAGTCAAGGAGATTGAATTGTTTTAAGCTAAAAAGAAGATAATGAATAAGATTTTTATAGTACTGATTTTTTCAGTTTTATCATACGGACAAGTCAAAACGCTAGATTTAAAGTTTCCCCAAAAAAGAGAAATTCCCCAAAATTTCAAAAATGCAATTGTTTTGCAGATTGATGAGTTGAAAAGACTTTTTCCTGATCAAGTTGATAGCATTAAAAATTATTCTGTCGAAACGATTTTGAATAATATTGATAACACAAAAGAGTTTGCGGATTTATGGAAAGCAGAATTTTGGATTGCATTTCATTATCACGAAATAATCCCACAATTGATATATCGAGTCACAAATAAAAAAGAAATTGGCCTTGTAAATAGTGCCGATTTAATAATCTTGGATCGAATAGAGAATGGTGATTTAAGGTCGTATGGGCATGGTTTTATTGTAGACGATGATTTATTTACAATTGCTGGAAGAGCAAATAGATTATTGACTATAATATCGGGTGAAAAAATGGGATCGGTTTCGATGAAATCAACACCAGAAGATTTAGCAAAGCTTCAGAAAAAGTGGATAGATTGGTTAATTAAACTTTAAAAATATAATTTGAACAGATGTTTAGCATAAAAAAACCGAAGCAATCCAGCTTCGGTTTTTTCTATAAATATATCTTTTGTAGCGATTATTTCTCGCTCAATAACTTCTCTAAAAAAGCAACTTTCTCTTTTTCTGCTTCAACCAATCTTTCATAAAGTTTTTTATTCTCTTCAAAAGCTTCAAGAAGTTTATCTAAAGGATTAAATGTGCAATTGTTGTTTTTTATAGAAGAAGCATCATTATGATAAGTATTTCCAATAATATTAAAAACAGCTTCTTCCGAAAAATTCTTTATCACTTCGGCAGGAACGCCCAAAGCTTCGGCAATTGCTTTTAGTTTTTCGTCGTCAACACTTTCGCTTCCTTCAATAATAGAGATAGATTGTTGCGAAGTGCCAATTGCTTGTGCAAGTGCTTCTTGTTTCATATCTCGAAGCTCTCTAATTCGGCTTATGTTTCGCCCGATGTGTCTAGGTTTTGGTGCTGTGCTCATAGTTCAAAGATATTTAAAATTCTTTTACATTTTTGGTTTTGGTAGAAAACAAGTCTTGGTTTGTAAGATACATTTTGTAAATTGTTTCCCAGATTGTAAAAATACAATTTTTCTGACGATTCTAGTGAACCCGACAGGTTTTAAAAACCTGTCGGGTTTGAATATTGTGAAGATGAATCTTTAGATCGTCAAGCAGTTGCAATGTCCTTGCGAGGAACGAAGCAATCTCATCGCGTACATAATATTAGTTGCTTTTGTTGGCGTGATTGTTTCGTTCCTTGCAAAGACAAATAAAACAGTTTAATAAAAAATTAAAATGCACAATTCAGGTTTTAAATTAATAACAATAAAAGAAGTTAAAACGCAATTTCCGTTTTTAATCGATCATGAAGGATTTGATTATTTTGACGAATGGAACGACGACGATTTCTTTCTTATAGCAAATGAAGAGGTAAGTTTTGAAGGCGATTTTTACTTAGATCTTTATGAAGATAAAGAGAAAAAGTGGCTTTCAGGTTTATTAAATTTACCGTTAAAAGAAATTGAAAAAACACGAATCGAAGGGATTTTAATAAACGGGAATTTCTCGATAACAGGCACAATAATAAATGCCGAAGGAGATTACGGACCTTATGTTTTTATTAATGGAAATGTTACTTGCCAAAGTTTATTATTGGGCGGTTCGTATGTCGAAATAAGCGAAAATGTAAAAGCCGAAGAAGTGGTGATGACCTCGTATAATCACGGAAAATTTAAATGTTCTGGCGTTATCAATTCTCCGGTTTTTATAGTCGAAGATCATTATACAACTTTTGCAGAGCGAAAAAACGACTTGTTTTATTATAATGATAGAACGAATGATTTTGACTCAAAAAATGATTGCGAATATGATGATGATTCTGATGAAGATATTATTTCAGTCGAATTGCGCAAGCATTTGGAGAATCCTTTGATAGAAACTTTTGAAGAATTAAAGCGTGAATTAGAAAAGGGAGAATTGGTTTTAAAACAAAATAATCCCGCTCCTAAAACTTATGAATATTGGCAAAATAGAGTTGCATCAAATTATAGAGATTTAAAGTTAGTTCCGCATCAATTTAAAACCAAAGAATTGTGCGAATTGGCTTTGAATATTACATTTCATGCGTTGTCATTTGTCAATCAGGAATTTATTACGAGGGAACTTTGCGAAAGATTAGTTGATAAAGATGGATTTGCGATTCAGAAAATTCCGGATGACTTTATAACAAAAGAACTTTGCTTAAAAGCGGCCAAAAGCGGAACATTAATTTCGCTGATTCCAAAGGAATTTTATTCTGAAGAATTGATTTTAACTACATTTGAAAACGGAAAGCACGAACCGAATATAAATGATGTTCCTTCTGAATTTATTACCGAAAATTTGCTCAAAGAATATGTAAAAATAGGTAAAGGATTATGGCTGGATAAGGTTTGTAAAGAAAACGGAATTGATAAACTGACTATTTTAAAACAAGTAATCGATTCAGGAATAGAAAATTTAGATCCAGTTTTTGGAAATCATTTTAGTAAAGAAACGGTTGAATATGCTTTTTCTGTTTATAAAAATCAAGAGGATTGGAATAATTACGTTCACAAATACAAGGTTAAATTTGAGCGTCTTGAATTGAATAATTATTTGTGATTTGAAAAATGGACAATGAAAGACTAAAAATATTAAGAAGTAAAATTTCTATTCCGTTAAATGTTGCAGTTGAGCTTCTTAAAAAGAATAACGGTGATGTTGTATCGTGTGAGCAGGAATTTTATAATGGTAATATCAAGACAATCTGTATAAAAACAGAATGTGATTATGATGTTGCAAAAGAAAATTATGAGGTATGTAATTATGATATTCCAAAAGCAATCGAAAGAATCAATCAAAAACCGATTATCATAACAACAGGAAAAACAACAGATTCAAAAATAGGCTTTATTTTATGGCCTGAAAATGGAGAAGGTGAATTTTATAAAACCGTCAAGCGAAATGATGTTTTTATTCCAGCAGAAGATTTTGATCTTATTTTGAAAGAATTTCAATCTGTTTTTCCCTTGCGAAATCCGTGGAATGATGTAATTGAAGATGAATTTGATAAGACTGGAAATAATTTTTTTGATCATAAAACGATCAGATTGATTGTTGAAAAAATAAAACTTATAGAAAAGGAAAATGAAAAAGAGAAAGCTTTTCTAATAGAAATAATAAATTGGTTAAGCGATAAATTAACTTATGCTGAATGTATTGTGGTTTATGGTAATTTATAAAAGACTATGGAATCAAAAATTAAAATCAGAAAAATAGAAAAACAAGACTTAGACTTCGTCTACAAAGCAATATGCGAACTCGAGAATGAAATTTTAGATTCCGAAGTTTTCGAAGAAATATTCAATGAAAACATTTCAAACCCAAAAAACATTTATCTAATTGCGGAAAATGAAAATGAAGGTTTAGGTTTTATTAGCTTTCACACACAAAACCTTTTACATCATTGCGGATTAGTTGGCGAAATTCAGGAGTTTTTTATCCATCAAAAATATCGTGGTCAAGGCGTTGGTAAACAATTGATCGAAAAAATCATGAATTATGCAGATCAAAATAAATTAAAAAGTATCGAAGTTACGACAAATAAAAGACGAGTAGAAAACGTGCTGATTTACGAAAATCTTGGTTTTGGTTTAACGCATAATAAGTTTACGATTTACAAGTGATAATTTGTAAATTGCGTGCGAATAATAATCCAAATAAAAGAAATTGAATAAGTCTCTAAAATATCTAATCTCGCTCTTTCTGGCTTTTGTCGTGATTGCGAATGATGGTACTTTAGTTTCTCAGTCAAAATCAGCAGATTATTACCAATCTTCGTTTGTGATTTTAAGAAGAGAATTAGATTTTTCTAGTTCTCAATTATACAAGTTTGTTCAGTCAACTTCCCGAACAAAAACAATATTTTCAATTGTCTTTAATTATCTTAATCTTGAGGATATTTTTAGTTTCCAAATTAAGACAGTTCTAAAATTGCGAAAATTACTTTATCAAAATCTAACTTCGTTTATAAAACAATCTGTTTTTGTAAATGAAATAATAACTTCAGGCAACTTCAATAAAAGTTTATACATAGCTTAAGAAATCTCTTTTCTAAGCTTTTATGCTTTTTCAAAGCATGTGATGATAAAATAATGTCTAATTCATTTATCATTTTCAAAATGTATAAACAAAATAATAAAAAACGTTTAGAGCAATCTAAGCGACTTCTTCATTGGATAAAAAGAAAAATAATTTTAATAATGACCGCTTTTATGCTCGGAATGTCAAACGGAATGAATGTGCATGACGAAGCTTTTAAAGGAAATCAAAATTATACGGAACAACATAAGAAGGATTGATTTAGTAATTAAAAGGAGAGAAAGGGAAATCCTTTTTAATCCATTCAATCTGTGGCTAAAATAAACAGTTGCAAAGTCTTTGCGAGGAACGAAGCAATCTCATCTCGTATATAACATTGGTTACTCTTGTTAGTGTGGTTGCTTCGTTCCTCGCAATGACAATCTTTGTGTTATAAAAAAAAACCGAAGCAGTTTGCTTCGGTTTTCTATTTCTATTGGAATTTGGAATTTCTTAATTGGAATTTTATTATTCAATCCATTTATAATATCTCGCCCCAATCAAATTCGGAATTTCTTTTTCGATTCTATCTAAAACCCATTCGTTTTTAGGTGTTCTGATGCTTTGTTTTTGTTCTTTTTTATGAAGACTTTCATAAGTTTCAAAACCAATTTCTACACTTTCTTCTAAGTTTTTAAAAAGTTTGGTTTTGGCTAAAGCCGATTTCCATTCCGGTTGAATTGTTCCTTCAAAAACTTTTGATTTTGATCCGCTTCCGTAAGCCAGAAATCCGAATTTAGTTCCGGCAATTTCTTGCTTTGTATCGTAATAATGAGCTAAAGTTGATAATAATCCCATGAAAATAGATCCTGTATAAAGATTCCCAATTAACGATGAAGCCAATTCTGCAGGCTGTAATTTCTCGGTTACGAACTTTTTATATTCGTCAGACTTTCCAACTTCTTTAATTTTATTTTGATAATCTGCTGGCTCAATATTTTCTGAAATTATTTTATATGTATGATCTAAAGCGTAAATCTCAGATAACATTCTTCGTCCCTGAAAAGAATAGGGAAGATGCATGATAATATTATTCCAGGAATTGTATAGCGATTCGGTTGTGTTTTTTAATTTCTTAAACGAAAAGTAAGCATTTCGTGTACGATCCATATAACATTGATTCGAATATTGACCATCAAAAACCGGTTGATCTTTATGGATTTCAATCTCGGCTTCTAAATTATCAAACCAAGGATCGTTGTTTTCGTTTTGAGAAATCGCTTCTTTTGAGATAGTTCTGTAGGGTTTGAAAAAGTCGAAAACACCTTTTGTACTTGTTGCCCAATTTTCATCAAAAGCAATAACTCTTGGGTTCGAAGTTACCAACATTGCCACAGCTCCGGCACCTTGCGTATATTCTCCAGTTGAATTTAAATCGTATTTAGCGAAATCAGTAGTAACAACAATTGCTTTTTTGTTTGGATTTAGTTTTACAAAATCAACACAGTTTTGCAAAGCATCAACACCACCAATACAGGCAAAAGTAAAATCGACTACATCACATTCGGACAAAGAATCTTCTCCGAATTTTTGTTCCATTAAACTAATTAAGAAAGAACTGATTGGTTTAGAACTGTCGATTCCGCTTTCAGTTCCAACATAAATCCGACTAATTTCGTTTAGGTTTATATTGTTATCAAGGATTAGTTTTGTCAAAGCGTTTGCTCCAAAAACAACAGCATCCTGGTGAACATCTGGCAAAGTCATCTTGATTAACCCCAAACCTTTTTCTAATTTTTCGGGTTCAATATTTCTGGCAATTGCCAAAGTTTTTATGGGTAAATGTATGTTGGCTACATCAAAAGAGATAGCGTCGATTCCTGTTTTCATTCTGATTTTTTTTGAAGCCGATAAAGGTAAAATTATGCTATTAAAATACACTTGTTTTGGTTCAATAAAATTCATGATGTCTTTATTTTTGAGAAAAACAAATCAAAATGGGGAGAAAAATAGCAATTTGGTAATTATATAAAAATCAGGATTTAGTTAAAATGACTTGCTAAAAAAATCTATTTTCTTGTTTTTAAATAATTTGCAATAAAATACATTAAAGCTCTTTAAAATCATTATAAATAACAACGAAATGGTTGTAGTTCATGTCTAATTGCTTTATTTTTGTCTAATTTTTTAAAACAAACTACTTAAACACTTATGGCACAATCTGCACTATTGAATGCTTCCATCTTAAAGAAAGTGGCTATGGCTCTTTCGGGAATATTCTTAATCACGTTTTTAGCGCTGCATGTTTCCTTAAATTTTATTTCTATTATTAGTGAAGATGTTTTTAACGAAGCTTCTCACTTTATGGGATACAATCCGCTAATTCAATATGTAATGCAACCAGTTTTGGCAATCGGGGTAATTTTCCATTTCGTAATGGGATTTGTATTGACTGCTCAAAATAGCGCTGCTAGACCAATTGCTTATGCAAAATACAATGGAGCTGCTAATGCTTCTTGGAGTTCAAGAAATATGATTATTTCTGGGTTGGTTATTTTAGCTTTCTTAGGATTGCATTTCTATGATTTTTGGTTTCCTGAAGTTACCTATAAATATATTGCAGGTACGGCACCAGATGCTACAAGATATTATGGAGAATTAGTTCATAAGTTTCATGATCCAATTCGTACAGGATTATATTGTGTGGCTTTTGTGTTATTAGGGTTTCACCTTTGGCACGGATTCAGTTCATCTCTTCAATCAGTAGGAATGAACAATAAATATTCTCGATTCTTAAGTAAAGTTGGTTATGGTTTTGCGGTACTTGTACCAGCACTTTTCATCATCATCGCACTATTTCATCATTTCAATAATTAATATAAATTATAATGGCATTAGATTCAAAAATTCCACACGGCCCAATATCGGACAAATGGACAGATTATAAAGATCATATTAATTTAGTAAACCCAGCTAACAAGCGTAATTTAGATATTATTATTGTTGGTACAGGTTTGGCTGGAGGTTCAGCTGCGGCTACTTTGGCTGAGCAGGGATATAACGTAAAAGCATTTTGTTTTCAGGATTCACCTCGTCGTGCGCACTCTATTGCTGCACAAGGTGGTATCAATGCGGCAAAAAATTATAAAGGTGACGGTGACTCAGTTTACAGATTATTTTATGATACTGTAAAAGGTGGTGACTACCGTGCACGTGAGGCAAACGTTCACCGTTTGGCTGAAGTTTCTGCTAATATTATTGACCAGTGTGTGGCTCAAGGGGTGCCATTGGCTCGTGAATATGGTGGGTTATTAGATAATCGTTCTTTTGGAGGAACTTTGGTTTCTCGTACTTTTTACGCACAAGGACAAACGGGTCAACAATTATTGTTAGGAGCTTATTCTGCAATGAACCGTCAGATTGGTCGTGGAAAAGTAAAAATGTACAACCGTCACGAAATGCTTGACATTGTTATCGTGAACGGAAAAGCAAGAGGTATTATCGCTCGTAACTTAGTTACCGGAGAAATAGAAAGACATTCTGCTCACGCTGTAGTAGTTGGTTCTGGAGGATACGGAAACGTATTTTTCTTGTCAACAAATGCTATGGGAAGTAACGCAACAGCAGCTTGGAAAATTCATAAAAAAGGAGCGTTTTTCGCAAATCCTTGTTACACACAAATTCACCCAACTTGTATTCCGGTTTCTGGAGATCACCAGTCAAAACTGACTTTGATGTCTGAATCTTTACGTAATGATGGACGTATTTGGGTTCCAGCAAAACAAGAAGATGCAAAAGCTATCCGTGAAGGAAAGAAAAAAGCAACTGATTTATCTGAAGCTGAAAGAGATTATTTCTTAGAAAGAAGATATCCTGCTTTTGGTAACTTAGTACCTCGTGACGTAGCATCTCGTGCTGCAAAAGAAAGATGTGATGCTGGTTTTGGAGTTAACAAAACAGGAGAAGCTGTTTACTTAGATTTCGCAGCAGCAATTAAACGTTACGGAACTGAAGAAGCTTTTGTAAAAGGTTTAGATGCTAATGATGCTGCATTGGTAACTAAATTAGGAGCTGAAATCGTGAAAAGTAAATACGGAAACTTATTCCAGATGTATTACAAAATCGTTGACGAAGATCCTTATACAACACCAATGATGATTTATCCTGCGGTTCACTACACAATGGGTGGAACTTGGGTTGATTATAACTTAATGACTACAATTCCGGGATGTTTCTCAATTGGAGAGTCTAACTTCTCTGATCACGGAGCAAACAGACTTGGAGCTTCTGCTTTAATGCAAGGTTTGGCTGATGGATATTTCGTGTTACCTTATACTATTGGAGATTATTTAGCTCCAGATATTAAAATGGGAGAGATTTCTACAGATTTACCAGAATTCGTAGCAGCAGAAAAAGAAGTAAAAGATCAAATCGATAGATTTATCAATAATAAAGGAACTCATTCTGTAGATTATTTCCACAAGAAATTAGGAAAAATCATGTGGGATAAAGTAGGTATGGCTCGTAATGCTAAAGGTTTATCTGAAGCTATCGTAGAAATTGCTGCTTTACGTGAAGAGTTTTATAAAGATGTAAAAGTTCCTGGAAGCGCTAATGAATTTAATCAGGAATTAGAGAAAGCGACCCGTGTTGCCGATTTCTTGGAGTTAGGAGAATTGTTCGCAAAAGATGCATTGCACCGTAATGAATCTTGTGGAGGTCACTTCCGTGAAGAATACCAGACAGAAGAAGGAGAAGCACTTCGTGATGATGAAAACTTTGCATACGTTGCAGCTTGGGAATACAAAGGAAAACCAAGTGATGCCGTATTACACAAAGAACCTCTAGTTTACGAAAACATTAAATTAGTTCAAAGAAGCTACAAATAGTATTTAAGAAAGTTCAGATACTTCTAGGTACTTAAAACTTATACAAAATGAAACTTACATTAAAAATATGGCGTCAAAAAAACGCCCAAGATAAAGGGGGAATCGTTGATTACCCAATCGACGGAATCGAACCAGATATGTCTTTCCTTGAAATGCTTGATGTTCTTAACGAACAATTAATTAACAAAGGAGAAGAGCCAGTAGCATTTGACCACGATTGTCGTGAGGGAATCTGCGGAATGTGTTCATTATTCATCAATGGAGAAGCACACGGACCAGACAGAGGAGTAACTACTTGTCAGTTGCACATGCGTATGTTTAAAGATGGCGACACGATTTTTATCGAGCCATTTAGAGCAAAAGCTTTTCCGGTAATTAAAGATTTAGTTGTTGACAGAAGTTCTTTTGACAGAATTCAACACGCAGGAGGATTTATCTCTGTAAATACTTCAGGAAATACAATTGATGCAAATACAATTCCGATTAACAAACATGATGCAGATAAATCATTTGATGCTGCTGCTTGTATTGGTTGTGGAGCTTGTGTTGCAACTTGTAAAAACTCATCTGCAATGTTATTCGTTGCTGCAAAAGTATCTCAATATGCTTTATTGCCTCAAGGTAAAATCGAAGCTGTTGATCGTGTTTTAAATATGGTACACCAAATGGATCACGAAGGTTTTGGTAACTGTACCAACACTGGAGCTTGTGAAGTAGAATGTCCAAAAGGAATTTCTCTTGAAAATATCGCACGTATGAACCGTGAGTATTTATCAGCAAGCTTAAAAGGATAATCTAAAAGACTTTTAGTTTTAAATAAAAAAAGGTTCCGATGCATCGGAACCTTTTTTTATGCCCTATTCATAATACAATTGCGAAGCATTTATTTCTTGTTTTTCTTTTCCTTCCTGTTGAATGAAACAGGTTAAAGTTGTTCCGCCAATCTGATCAAAATAACTGATATTGATTTTGTGAAATCCTTTTTCGAGTTTTACGGCTCCATACGCTTCGTTGAGCCAATGAATGCCATCATTGTTTACAACTAGTTCGTTATCTATAAAAAGCTTTGATCCGTCATCTGAAAGTGTCGAAATCGTGTAGTTTGCAGTTTCTGGTATATAGATGTATCCGTCGAATTTTAAGCCGATATAACGCTCTTTTTTCGTTTTCCATTTTTCACTGCTGATTTTGCCTTCAAAAATTCCTGAATTAACGGGTTTTACTAATTCTAAATCTTGTACTTGCTGAAATAAAGTTCCGGTATAATATTCATATTTTAAACCTTGCTTTGTTGGTTTTATGGCTAAAGCCGATTTTAAATCCGGATTTCTAACCAATATTTTATTGATAGAACTTCTTCTTCCACTTGGGCTAATCTGAACGGTTTTTATGGTTCTAAATTCTCCTTTCGGAATATTGATGGTTACAGGTTTCTCATATAGTTCAGCGGTTTCATCTGGATTATAGCCATCAATCGTATAGAAAATTTTGCCATTTTTAACAGTTGGTTTTAAATCTAAAACATATTTTGATGCGATTAATGCGGTTTCATTTGAACCAAAAGGAGTTGGAACTTTATACAATCTTTTCTGCGTTTCTAGTTTTTCTAAATGATGAGGCATTCTATCCAGGATAAAATTGTTGTAGTTTTTATTAAGAGGTTCAGTCCAGGCAATTTCTGCTAAAGCAAACATTCTGGGATAAAGTTGGTAATTTAATTTGGCGGGACTTGTCAAATATTCAGACCAAAGATTCGATTGTACGCCCATAATATACTTTTGTTCCTCAACTGTTAAACTGTCAACAGGAGTTGGATTGTAATTGTATATTTTATCAACTGTAACTAATCTTCCAACGGTTAAAGGTTCTTGCGGTGAATATCCTTGATTGTAATCTAAGTACAGAAATTGTTCCGGATTCATTATAACATAATGCTTTTGTTTTGCAGCACTTATTCCGCCAGATTCTCCGCGCCATGACATCACTGCGGCATTTGGTGCAAGACCGCCTTCCAGCATTTCGTCCCAACCTAGGATTTGTCTTCCGTTTGCATTCAGGAATTTCTCAATTCGGGTTGTAAGGTAGCTTTGCAATTCATGTTCGTTTTTCAAACCTAAATCTTTGATTTTCTTTTGGCAATTCGGGCATTCTTTCCATCTTGCTTTTGGGCACTCGTCTCCTCCAATATGAATATATTTACTTGGAAACAGAGTCATAACTTCGGTTAAAACATCTTCTAAAAAAGTAAAAGTTTCTTCTTTTCCTGCACAGAAAATATCTTCAAAAACACCCCAGTATTCTACAACTTTATATTGCCTGTCAGGAAAACATGCTAAATTAGGATAAGCTGTAACTGCTGCGGTTGCATGACCGGGCATTTCGATTTCGGGAATAATATTTACATAATGTTCTTCGGCAAATTTTACAACGTCTTTGATTTCTTCCTGAGTGTAAAATCCTCCGTATGGATTTCCGTCAAAAAAATAGGGGAATCTTTCAAACTTATTTCCTACTAAAGTCTGTGCTCTTTTAGAACCTACTTCGGTCAATTTTGGATACTTTTTTATCTCAATTCTCCAGCCTTGATCGTCTGTTAAATGCCAGTGGAAATTATTTAATTTATAATACGACATTTGTGCGATAAAATCTTTTATAACATCGACAGAGAAAAAATGACGGCAAACATCTAAGTGAAGCCCGCGGTAGCTGTATCTGGGCTCATCTTCGATAGTTACGCAAGGTAGTTTTACTTCGTTATTTTTTGGATTGTTAGGAAGCATCTGCAATAAACTTTGAACGCCATAAAATAATCCTTCTTCACTTCCGGTTACAATTATTTTTTTTGGAGTAATACTGATTTTATAAGCTTCTTTTTTTAACGAAGACGATGGGTTTTTAGTAATAAATAAAACTTCGACATTGCTTTTTTTATTTGATGTATTTGAGTTTATGGCAGACTCAAAAATATTGGCTGTTTTTTGTTCTTTAGTGCTGAATTTATTCTTCTCAAAAACAACTTTAATTTGTCCGTTTAGGCGAATGCTGTCTCCAGTCGCTTTGTATGAATTTGGCGCAGGAATTATCGAATTATTGCCGGAAGAAGTTTGGGCACTTCCAAAAGAATAACAAAATATCAAAAGGAGGAATATACTTTTTTGCATGGTTGCTTTCTTGGTTTGTTAAACAAATTTAGGATTTGTAGTTGGGTTTGCATTTTTTTTGCAAAACTTATTTCTGTTTAAATGTCTTTAAAATAGACGAATTAACTTTTTTATTACATTGTGTTGCAATTTGTTTCGCAATAATATTGCATTTATTGTTTACATTTGCTTTAATAAAAATGAATTTGCATGAATAATGATAATGAAGTGGTTAATTACACTAAGGAAGAACGTAAAAATCTTATTTTAAAAGAGATTAACTTGCATACTCGTGTAAGTTTTGAAACGCTTTCGGCCAAATTATTTGTTTCAGAAGATACTGTAAGACGTGATATAAACGAACTTGAGTCAGAATCTTTATTGATTAAAGTAAAAGGCGGTGCGATGACAAAAGCCTATCACCATTCTTCATCAAATCAAACTTATGCGGGCGAATCAAAACAAATCATTGCACAAAAAACTTTAGGTTTACTTCGCGACGGAATGGTTTTGTTAATTGGCGGCGGAACTACAATTCGTGAGTTCATCCGATTGATTCCTGATGATATGAATCTGACCATTTTTACGGTTACCGTTTTATCAGCGGTTGAACTTTTGGACAAACCCAATGTTAAAATTATCATGATTGGCGGCAGCATTTCGTCGTACAGCCAAATGTGTGTGAGCGGTGATGTCTATAATCAATTGGCAAATATTAAAGTCGATTTATTAATATTAGGAACCAATGCCTTAGATATCGAAGGTGGCTTTTCAGACTCTGACTGGGAAACCGTTCAGGTAAAAAAAGCGATGATTCAGGCTTCTGAAAAAACAGCGATTCTTACGATTTCTGAAAAACTGGATACGGTTCTAAAAATGAAAATTGCCAACTTATCTGAGGTTGATTACGTTGTTACGGAAGTTGATCCAAGCGACGAAAAATTACAAGTGTATAAGAAGGCAGTTCCAAGTTTAGTCTTTATCTAATCCCAATTCTTCATTAAAAAATTAATCCAGTTTTGGTGAAAGATTTTATTTAAATCTTCATCAGAATATCCGTTGTTTTTAAAGATCAAAACCAATTTTTGTAAATCGGCTATGGTGTTTAAATCATATGGAGATTGCTCTGTGCCAAAAGCACCGTCAAGATCAGAACCTACACCAATATGATTCGCATTTCCTGCCAATTGACAAATGTGATCCATGTGTTTAAAAACGGTTTCAAGATTACAGTTTGTGCCTTTTGGAGTCGAAACGCCTCTTTCCCAATTTGGGACTAACATCCACGCATCTAAAGCTCCGCCAATAACGGCTCCTCTCGAAATTAAAGCCTGAATCATTTCGTCACTATATTGACGATTATGGTTAACTAAGCTTCTGCAATTGTTGTGACTTGCCCAAACAGGTCCGTGATAATGATCTAATGCCTGCCAGAAAGCATCATCGCATAAATGTGTTGCATCCAGAATAATGTTTAAACGCTCCATTTCTTTTAATAAATCAAGACCGTTTTGATTCATTTTTCCGGTTGCATCAGTTCCGTTTGCATAACGTCCAGGTCCGTAGTGTGCAGGACCAATGGCTCGTAATCCGTAATTGTATGCTTTTTCTAAATACGAAATATCAATAATAGAATCAGCACCTTCCAAACTCAAAATATAACCAATTGGTTTTTTATCGTTTGGAGTTCCGTCATTCCATAAATCAATTTGTTTTAGCAATGATTTTTTATCTGTAATGGCTGTTATTTCGCCGGCTTCTTCCATCGCTTTATACCAGGCAACTTGTCCTTGCGTTTGTGCCCAGGCTTGTTCAGGAGAATTCCAACCCGGAATAATGCTGTCTGGTTTTACAAAACGTGCGATTTGAGTTGCCACAACGATTCCAATATTTCCTTTTCGCAAATCAGGAAACGAAACTGTTGCGCGCTCACGATCTGGTTTGTCTGTCATTCCTTTTTCGAGATGACGCAAAGTAGCAACATCATTTCTTAAATCTCTATTCCATTCCATCGCATTCATGCTCAGGTCTAAATGGGCGTCTATTATAAACATATTATTTTTTTTAAGGCACAAAGGTCCAAAGGCTCAGAGGTTCTCTAGACAAGTGTTATTATGAGGTCTATTCTCTTTCTTCTTCGCTCTATTTTCTATTCTTTTTTCTTTATTCTTTATTCTACTTTTTCTGCTGCTAGATATTAATTTTTCTGCTGCGGGCAACGACGAACCATTGATCGCAAATTTCATGTGCTGCATTCACTACCTGAACCGAATCATAAAGTGCACAAGTTGGACAGACATGATAAGGCTGAGCATAAATCGTGTCGCCAATAGCATACTCGTTTTTTCCTTTATTTTCTATAATTAAATGTTCTTCTGAATGGGCAATCGGAATTAGATTTTCGTCATTTAAGATCACTAATCTTTTGTCGATTGGATTTTCTGAAGAAACAGCTTTGTAGCCAATATCAATACAAAAAGTAGAAGCAGTTGGTTTTGAAATTATGGTTCCAACGATAATCAAAGCAGGTTTGAATTTTTGTTCGGGTAAATTAGATTGGTAATTAAAATCCCAAAAAACAAATGTTCCCGGACTGCATTCTACATTTTTTTGAGTCGCATAAAACGGAAATGTATTTGATCCTCCAGCAACAATTTTTAATTTGTAAGCTAGTTTTTTCTGAATAGCTTCAATTTCTTCATTTATGCTAAAAAATACATTCGAAGCAATTGCTGTTCTATGTTCGACATCTCCTTTTACATGGCCGTCGTAAATGTGAATTCCGGCAAAATGAATGTTTTTTAGTTTAACAATTTCATCAATTAACTCGCACCAGTTTTTATGAATTGAAATTCCGGTTCTGTTCATTCCCGTATTCAAATCCAAATAAACCGTAAGTTTCAAATTGTTTTTCTCTGCAATTTGATCTAAGGCTTTCGCCGAATCTAAATTGTCAACAATAGTCGAAAAGGTAACATTTGGATATTTTTGAATCAATGAAATCCATCTGTCTTTTTTAGCACCAACAGGCTGGTAGGCGAGAAGTACATCTGAGATTTCGTGTATGGCGGCAAGTTCAGCTTCGGCAATTGTGGCACACTTAACTTTGTTGATGTTGTAGGTTTTAAATAAATCGAGAATCTCGCCAATTTTGTGCGTCTTTATGTGTGGTCGTAACTTTTGAGTATCGCCATTTACAGCTTCAATCAAACGCTCAATATTCGACTGAATACGATCTTCGTAAACTGCCAAAAATGGAGTGTCAATGCGGAGTTCGGAATTAATTTTCCACCAATTGTCTTGCATAACTTAGTTTCTTGTTTTTTGTACAACTTCAATTAAATTTTGAAAAGCTTGTAATGATTGCTCATAACTTAAGTTCAAAAGCATTTCTTTTGAAAATAAATTAGAACCAATCCCAACGCAAACTACTCCTGATTTAAACCAGGATTTTAAATTACTTTCTTCTAAAGTTACGCCTCCTGTTGGCATAATTTTCAAATTAGGGAATGGTGCTCTAATTGCTTTTACATATCCGGGTCCGCCAATTTTATCGGCAGGAAAAAGTTTTACAACTTCGGCACCTAATTTATTGGCGTGAAGAATTTCGTTTAACGTTGCGGCTCCGGGAATCCAATAGATATTATTTTTGAAACAATAATTTCCAATTTCTAAATCAGTATGAGGGCAAACGATACAATCTGCTCCCAATTGATGAAACGTTTCGGCATCATCTACGCTTAAAATAGATCCAACGGCTATTTTTACATCTAAATTATTTGCTTTTTTAAAAGCTATCATTTGGCTAAAAACTTCTTTAGCATTATCTGCACGAGCTGCAAACTCGATAATTTTAATGCCAGCATCAGCCGCTGATTGCAAGACTATTTGGGCTGTTTCAATGTTGATTTGTGTTACTAACGGAAGTACACCTTGCGTTTTTAATATGCTGTACATTTTCTTATTTTATCTATTAATTCTATTACTTGAGCCGTTTTTAATAAAATGACTTATTTCGTCGAGATTGGTTATGGCAAAATCTCCGTGAATACTTTGCTTGATTACGCCGCAGGCTGTTGCCCATTCGATGCATTCTTGTCCGGATAATTTATTGGATAATCCGTATAATAATCCGGCGTTAAAAGCATCTCCGGAACCAATTTGATCGGTTACAACGTGTATTTTGTGTTCTTCTGTTTGATAAAAATTATCGTCATGAATCAATAAGCCTTTGTATAAATGTGCTGGTCCATCTGATTTTCTAAAACTCATCGCCAGAGTTTTTAGAAAAGGCATTTTTACTTTTAATAATTCGAATGTTTTTTGAAAACGATTTTCATCGGATTCGTTTCTGTCTGTTTTTATTACGAAATAAATTTCAATCGCATCAAGATCTGCAACAGTAATTGTACTGTATTGAAGCAAATCGGGCATAATTTCAGAAGGATGTTTTCCGTATTGCCATAATTTTGATCGGTAATTAAAATCAGAAGAAATTGGCAAACCTTTTTTGTGTGCTGCAAGAATTGCTTCTTTGCAGGCTAAACCTGCTTCATTAGAAACTCCCGGACTTATTCCGGACCAATGAAAATGAGTTGCATCGGCTAAAGCCAAATCCCAATTAATTTGATCTTTCTCTATAGTCGCAAAAGAAGAATTACTTCTATCGTAAATAACCTGCGATTGTCTGATTTGATTTCCTGATTCGACAAAATACAAGCCCAAGCGTTCTCCGCCATAAACACATTTTGAAGTATTTACTTTGTATTTCTGAAGTTCGTTTACCGCTAATTGTGCCAAATCATTTTTTGGTAATCGTGTAATGTAATCAGTTTGAATCCCGAGTTGAGAAAGTAAAACACAAACATTTGCTTCGGCACCGCCAACATGAATTTTTATTTCATTGGCTTGTGTAAATCTATTTCCATCAGCAACATTCATCCGGAGTAATAATTCTCCAAAAGTTGCAATTCTAGTTTGTGATGTTGCATTCATAATTTTTTGTTTTTTGCCACAGATTAAAATGATTAAAATGATTTTTTTTCGCCACGAATTCACGAATTTTTATTAATTATTGCGTTTAAGCTAATTCGTGAATTCGTGGCAAATAAATATTTAATCTGTGCGAACCTGTTTAATCCGTAAAATCTGTGGGCTAAATTTTTTAATCTAAAATAATTCGAAAACTGCTTCAACTTCAACAGGAATATTGTCTGGTAAAGATCCCATTCCTACGGCGCTTCTTACTCCAATTCCGTTTTCTTGTCCCCAAACTTCGGCAAACAATTCGCTGCAACCGTTTATTACGTACGGATGTCTTAAAAAATCGCCGTTACAATTGACCATTCCTAAAACTTTTATCACTCGTTTAACTTTATCAAGGCTTCCAAAATTGGTTACAATTGTAGAAAGCATTGTCAAGCCGACTTGTCTTGCTGCTAATTTTCCTTCTTCGATATCCATGTCATCGCCAATTCGACCAATGATTAAGGATTTGTCATCATTAACAGGTCCATGACCTGAAAGATATAAATATTTACCATCAACTAAATAAGGTTTATAGATACCAAGTGGCTGCGGCGCCGGCGGTAATGATAAGCCTAATGTTTCAAATTTTTCTTGTGGTAATAAATTCATGATATTAATGTATTATAGAGTTTAAAATAAAAACGAAAATGATTCCTAAAACAGATACTAATGATTCCATGACGGTCCATGATTTGAAAGTGTCTTTCAGGCTGATATTAAAATATTCTTTGAACATCCAAAAGCTTGGATCGTTGACGTGTGAGCACATCAAACTTCCGGCTCCAACGGATAAAACGAGTAGGTTGGGATCAAGTCCCGTTGTTTGTAACAAAGGTAGTAAAACGCTGGCAGTCATTAATCCGGCTGCTGTTGCAGACCCAACACAAACGCGAATTATCGCTGCCATCATCCATGCCAATAAATATGGATGTATGTTTGTTTGTGTTAATGATGCTACAATAGTTTCGTTTACCCCGCTTACAATCATAACTTCTTTTAGACCGCCGGCTCCTCCCACAATTAAAACAATCAAAGCAACATCTTTTATGGCAACGGCGTAGTCGTCCATTACAGATGTGATGCTTCGGTTCATTCTGATTCCTAAAGTATATGTGCAAATCAATAGTGAAATTAGCATAATCATACTTGGTTCTCCAACCGTTTTGCAAATGTTTACCAAAGTCTCATTTTTTGAAATCATTGGTAATATCGAAGTCAGTGTTAATCCGAAAACCGGAAATAATGCTGAGAATAAACTCAATGAAAAACTAGGTTGTTTTCCTTCGTTTATGATTTCTTCGACATTTAGAATTTCATGATCTGATTCGGTTTTGATGTTTTTAAGTAAATTCGAAAACAACAAACCCGCAATAAAAATAGTTGGAATCGCAATGATGATTCCGTAAACTAAAACGAGTCCAATATCAGCATTTAAAATACTGCTTAAAGCCATTGGAGATGGATGTGGAGGCAAAAAACCGTGTGCTACTGAAAGTGACGCGAGCATTGGAATACCGAGATATACTTTTGAAAGCTTAAATTGATGGGCTACTGAGAAGATTAATGGAACTAACAAAACAAATCCGACACTATAAAAAAGTGGTATCCCAACAATAAATCCGGTAATCATTAAGCCAAGACGAACGTACTTTTTGCCCGTCCATCCCATAACAGTTTTTGCAATTACATTGGCGGCACCTGATGAAACGGTAAGTTTACCAATACAGGTTCCGAAAACAATAATCAGAGTGATAGATCCTAACATTTCGCCCAAACCTTTTTGAACCGTTTGAGGCAAAGTATCTATTGGCAGGCCTAAAAATAGACCTGCTAATAGAGCTGTTATGATAAAGGCAATAAACGGATTGATTTTAAGCCAAGCTATCTGAATGATTAAAAACGCAATGCATGCCGTAAGAATTAAAATGCTCATTTATCTTTTGTATTATTAACCTCGTTGAGAGTAATTGGTGAAAATTTTATTAAACACATAGTAACATAGATCTCTTTGCTTGAATTAGGAGTTTGAAAAAAGCTTGCTTTTAACACATAGTAACTATGTGTGTTAATGCAAGTGAAACGCCTTTTTAATATTTTTAAACTATGTTTCTATGTGTTTAAATTAATTACGCCAACGGTTATTATTTTTATTTATCCCACCAGATTTTGGTTGTAAAAGTGTCTTCGCCCTGACGCTTAACTGCTTCTGCTAAGTTAGTCGAATTCACTGAATATTCGCTGGTTGAGTATTTCAAACGTCTTGGAATTGTGCCGTTTGTAACGTTACCCGGAAAGTTTACAGGTACTAAAACAGGATATCCTGTTCTTCTCCAGTTGGCATAAACTTCTTGCTCGTCTACAAATAAAGCAACATAAATTTGAGTATGAATTTGGTTCATTTTGGCTTCTGTTGATCCTGCTGTATTGTATGGATTAAGTGTTAAATATGGCGTTGCGTCTGCAATTGCATAAGCTGCTCCATAAATTCCCATGTTTAAGAAAGATGCTTTTACACCTTTTTCATATAAATCTTTATCAGTTTCGCCAGTATACCATCCTCTTACGGCAGCTTCGGCTAAGTATAAATTAGTTTCGGCATTGCTTATAAGTACCAGTGGCGCATCGTATTTGAAAATTGTACTTTGGTTTGGCTCAGAATAAGTTGCTTGTTCAGCTGGTGTTGGCGCAGTTTTAGTTCCGTTAGGAAAACCTTTTTGAACCGCTGCACTTGTATTCTGAGTTGTTCCTTGCCAAACTCCTGCGTAAACACTAATTCTTGGATCGGCTGTAGATTGTAATAAATCGATGAATGTTTTGGCTAATTTTCCGCCTTCCACATTTTTTGTT
Organism: uncultured Flavobacterium sp.; assembly: GCF_963422545.1. NCBI lineage: Bacteria > Pseudomonadati > Bacteroidota > Flavobacteriia > Flavobacteriales > Flavobacteriaceae > Flavobacterium > uncultured Flavobacterium sp. The sequence continues at coordinate 41,701 of NZ_OY730257.1, read as the reverse complement.
CCGTAAGAACCCGCTGTAAAATCTTGTCTTCTGGCGTCAAAACCAACAGGATTTTTGTTGAAGTCATTTGGTCCGTCAGTATATTTCATGATCGCATTATCAGTTCCGTTAAGGATAACTCCACCTGCAATAGCTTTTGTAACCCATGTTTTTGATAGTGCCGGATCAACTTTACTTAATCTTAATCCCAAACGAAGCATTAAGGAGTACGAGAATTTTTTCCATTTTGTAACATCCCCGTCATAGATAAAATCGGCTTTGCCAAAACTTGGTTTAGCAGGATCTAAGGCTGTTGCAGTTTCATCTAATTCTTTTAATAAATCTTTGTATATGAATTCCTGAGTATCATATTTTGGAAGAAATATTTGTGTACTATTTGCTTTTGCCGCTTCAGTATACGGAATGTCTCCGTATAAATCTGTAATTCTATGATACAAATAAACTTTCCAGATTCTGGCAATGTTCAGTTTGTTACTATCGTTTGGATTACTTTTTACGGCATCAATTACGATTTCGGTTTCATTTAAAGCAGTTGGATATATCTGGTTAAAATATGCAGAATAATAAACTTCGTTGTTTAAATATTTGTCTCCCACGCCAGAGGCTTCTTTATAAGTAGCATAATGTTGCATCATTCCTCCGCATTCCAGAATATTGGTGAAGAAATAATTGTTGTTTAAACCATCTAATTGTGCTCTGCTGAAAATAAAATTCGGATTTGGTTTTTCAACAACATTGGGGTTGGTATTGATTTCTTCGAAATCTTTTGTACAGGCGGTCATACTTCCTAAAAGTATGCCTGTTATGTATAATAAGGTTATCTTTTTCATGTCTTTTAATTTAAAAATTAGAGATAAAGTGCGTTTAAAATTTGACATTTAAACTTAAACCGAAACTTCTGGTTTTTGGCACTCCAAATTGTTCTACACCTTGTGCGTTTCCTGCACTAAATACAGATTCCGGATCTACGTTTGGTGTTTTCTTATAAAGAATGAATAAGTTTCTTGCAACAAATGATATAGAAGCTCCCTGAAGTTTAGACAAACCTCTTATTTTGCTGATTGGTAATTGGTAACCAAGAATTACTTGTCTTAATTTTATGAAACTTGCATCGTAAACAAAAGTTGATGAAATGTTTCTTAAACCATCATAATACGTTCTAAGGTTTTCAGGTGCAATAACCATATCAACTGGATTTCCGTTTGTATCAACACCTTTGATTGGTAAACCTGATTCACGACCTTCAAGAGTTAATTTTGTTAAACCCATACGAGTTCCGTACAAATCAGTTCCGGAGTATAAACTACCTCCAAATTTACCATCAATCAGGAAGCTGAATGATATGTCTTTATATTTGAATTCATTGCTGATACCTGCTGCCCAAGGATGAACTCCCTGACCTAATTCTTCCAGCGAGCCTCTTGCAATACTTGCTGAACCTCCACTTACGTTATAAACTGTATTTCCGTTAGCATCTTTAAGAGGTTTGTATCCTTTTATGATACTATAAGGACGACCAACATCACTTGTTATAGTGACATATCCGTTTACAGAAGTTGCCATAGTAATTGAGTTTAACTGATCTGTAAGCGCTTCAACAGTATTTTTGTTATAAGATCCGTTGAAACTTGCATCCCAGGAGAAATTTTCTGAAGTAATGATTTTTCCGCTAAGTAAAACTTCAACTCCTTTGTTTCTCATTTTACCAAGGTTTAATAAAGCAGTGTTTGCACCTGAAGCATTTGAAATTGTAGTTTCGACAATATCATTTGTAGTTGCACGGTTGTACCAGGCAAAATCAAGATTTAAGCGATTGTTGAAAAATCCTAAATCAGTTCCAATTTCAAATGTTGTTGATGTCAATGGACTTAAAGTTGCGTTAGGAACTCTTGAGCCGGTTGGAGTTTGTAATTGTTGACCATTATGTCCGCCCTGAACCATTGAATAAGATTGGTTTAACGCGTAAGGATCTGGCGTTGCACCACCAACTTGTGCCCAGGAAGTTCTAAGTTTAGCAAATGAAACAAATTCTGGCATTTTTGCAATTTCCGAAAGAATTATACTTGTTCCAACAGACGGATAAAATACAGTATTGTTGTCTTTTGAAAGAGTCGAAAACCAATCCTGACGTCCTGTGAAGTTTAAGTAAACAATGTTTTTATAATCTAAATCTACAGCTCCATAAACTGAGTTTGTTTTTGTTTTTCCGTAAGGATAACTATAAGTAAGTGTAGACAAATTGCTCAAAGCATAAAAATCATCCAATACAAAACCTGAACCTTCTACTCTTGTTTCATCTCTTAAAGTAGTACGGGAGTTTACGCCCAATAGAGCGTTTAATGAGAAATCTCCGTAGATGTTTTTCTTAGTATAATTAAGAATTGCCTCTGAGTTCAAATTAGATAATTTCACTCTTGAACCTTGTGCATATCCTATAGGATTGTTTAAAGTTGTTTTTGGGATGTATCCAAAGAAATCATAATCTGTAAAATCTTGTCCAATTCTACCTTGAAGGAATAACTCAGGAGTAAAGTTCAGTTTTACATTTAGCATTCCGATGAAACGATTTTTAGTGTCTTTGTTTTTGATTTTATTTACTGCAAAATAAGGGTTTGTAGCCACTGCAACCGGGTTCCAGGCTTCCTCAATACCATTTTCATCATAACCTGGGGCAAGATTTCTAATGTCAACAGTGTTGGCAATCATGTATGTTCCCCAGTTTGGGTTAGCTTCTGCATCAGAAACGGTAACTCTATTATTTGATTTTTCTAAATTGTATTGCGCTACAACATCAAATTTTAGCCAATCAGTTAAGTTTACATTACTGGCAATGTTGATGCTTTTGCGATTAAAATCATTATTTGGTACAACGCCTTGATTGTCTGTGTTTGAGAATGAAAGACGTCCTGTAGCTTTTTCAGTTCCGCCGGACAAAGCAATAGAATTTATAAATGTTGTTCCGGTTTCGTAGAAATTTTTGATATTGTTTTTTTGTGCAACATAAGGTCTTGCAACTCCGTCAAACTGAATTACATCAGTTCCGTCCATTTTTGCTCCCCAAGACCAACGTCCGTCAGCAATAGCTTCCGCTTTAGTAGTTGGTTTTTTTCCATTGGCTCCAGAACCGTATTCATACTGCCAATCTGGTTTGATTGATGGCGTTTCAAAGGTAAATGAAGTATTATATTCCACTCCAATTCCTTTTTGAGCAGTTCCTCTTTTAGTCTGAATCAAGATAACTCCATTTGCAGCATTTGCACCATAAAGCGCAGCAGCTGTTCCTCCTTTTAAAACCGTAATCGTTTTAATGTCATCAGGATTTATAACAGAAGTTCCGTCACCGCGGTCAACGTTGATTCTTGTTGATCCCGGACCATTTCCAATACCCGGTAGGTTAAGCTGGGTATTGTCTATTGGTAAATCATTTACAACATACATTGGCTGGTTGTTTCCGTTTAAGGAACCATTTCCACGAATTACAACTCTGGTCGAACCGTTTGGTCCTGTTGCAGTGCTGCTCACGTTTACACCGGCAATTTTTCCAACTAATGCATTGGCGATATTGGTTTCTTTCGCCTTTGTAAATTCAGTTCCTTTAAGTTCAGTTACTGCGTATGCAATTGATTTAGTGCTTTTTTTAACCCCAAGTGCTGTTACCACCACCTGATTCAGAACATTTTCTGCAGGTTTTAATCTAATGGTTAAGCTTGTAGTTTTAAGTAAAGCAAATGATAAGGTCTCGTATCCCATGTATGATACAATAATGTGAACTTCGTTTTCGGGAACATTTAGTTTAAATCTTCCGTTTTCATCAGATATTGTTGCTATTTTATTATTGCTTTCTGCATAAATAGTAGCTCCGGAAATTGGCATTCCGTCATCCTGACCTAATATTTGGCCTGAAATTTCAACCTGATTGCTTTTTTGTTCAAAAAGGTGCTTTTTAATTGCAACCTCTTTTGCATTTGCTGAGAGAATCATTCCCCCAATAAACACTAATGAAATAAGCTTTGTTTTCATAATACTTTGGTTTTCATGTTTTTTTTGGTTTTTATTGGCGATCAAATATATTTATTTATTTTAAACATCTGCATATTTTTTGCATAAAATGCATATTTTTTGCAATATTTTTTCCTGAAGTATTTTTATATTCCAAAAGAGATGAGCTTTCTAGCGGTTTTTGAGAAAATTTTGCAGAAATTGGTTTTTTTGAAAAAAAAGATTTTAATCTTAAAATTCGTATTTTTGAAAGATGAAAATCGCACTAATTCAATCAGATCTTTATTGGGAAGATGCTCTTAAGAACAAAAAAAGCTTCGAAACGATCATAAATAAAATCGATTCCGGCATAAATTTGATTGTTCTTCCTGAAATGTTTTCTACCGGATTTACCATGAATGCTTCAGAAATGGCTGAAAGTATAAACGGAGAAACCGTTCTCTGGATGCAGTCAATGGCTAAACAGAAAAATTGTGCTATTACAGGAAGTTTAATAATTACAGAAAACGGAAATTATTATAACCGAATGTTATTTGTTTTTCCGTCAGGCGAAATGCAATATTATGACAAGCGTCATTTGTTTTCGCTCGCAGGAGAAAATCAATTTTATACTTCAGGAGCTCAAAAAGTAATTGTTGATTATCTGGGTTGGAAGATTTGTCTGCAGATTTGTTATGATTTAAGATTTCCGGTTTTTGCAAGAAATGTCGAAAATTACGACCTGCTTTTGTATGTTGCCAATTGGCCAAAAGTGCGAACAAATGCCTGGGATTCTTTACTAAAAGCCCGTGCAATCGAAAACTTAAGTTATGTAGTTGGTGTAAATAGAATAGGATTGGATGCTAACAATTACGAACATATTGGACATTCGCAAGTTGTTGATTTTTTAGGAAATTACATTCTTCAACCACAAGAAACAGCAGGTGTTTTTGTGGTCGAATTAGATAAAAATGTAATGTTGGAAACCCGAAAAAAACTTGATTTTTTAAGTGATAGAGATTTCTTTGAGATTAAGATTTAGAAAGCCTTTCGTTTTTTCTCTTCCTCTTTTTTCTTTTTCTTATCCTGTTTTTTCTCTACTTCAGGATTATATTGAATGCTCAAGTCAACGGTTTCTTCCCGATCCCAATTTGCCCTAACATCAAATTCTTCTTGATAATAGTTGACTTCCTCGGCATATTCCTTCTTTAAAAAGTTTCCGGCATCGTATACTTTGTTTTTATTGTCATCATAAATAACTCTTACAGTAAACGAGTTGGGTTCAACAAGATCGAATACAAGTCTGGTTTGTCCTTCAGAATATTGACTGGCAAGCACAACATCGCCTTTTTTATTCGTTAATTCAACAATGATAGGAAAGCGTTTTACGTTTTTTAAATTCAAAATTATATTTCCGTAATCTTCAAGTTCCTTGGTGGTTAACTTATAAGATAACGTGTCATTTGTCTTGTCATAAAAATCAGTTAAAGCGCCCGGTAAAAATTGGAAATGATACTTTTCCAGAGGCTCTTTCTTGAAATCGACATATAGTTTTTGGTCGAATTCATCATATTCTGTAGTAAAGTTAACAGCCACAGAATCTTTATTAATCAATTTGATTTTTGATTTATCAAACTTCACTAATGGAGTAGCGGTTTCTAGTGTAAAACGATCTCTAAAATGTATAATTCCGTTTTGTAATGCTGTAATGTTTAAAGTGTCTTTTTTCTGATCCTTAATCTTAAAAGAAAACTTTTTATTGTAATTCTGAGCCGTAACTTCCAGATTTAATGAGTCAGCTTTAATAGGTTTAAACCAAACCTGCAAAGAGTCTTTTTTAGGAAATTGCGTTACAATAGATTCCAGAACGTCACTGTTATTTTTTAAAACAATCTTAGGTTTCAGTAACTTAAAATTTTGTTTTCCTTCATACGGAAGGTAAAGCCTGTTGTTCGAAGCTTGTATGGGCTTGTGCATTTTTAACGGAAGTGTTTCCTTAAATAATTCTAATTCAAAAACAGTATCATTTGGCACCGTAATAAAGTGTTTGATGAATCCTATTTTGTCATCTTTTGGATTAAATTTATTGTTACTCGCTTTGTCTTTCATTGCAACCAATAGATATTTTCCGGCTTTTAAATTTTCTAATTTAAAAACGCGCATACTATCCAAAGTATTTGTAATATATCTTGGAAGGTCCTTATAGACAACAGAATCTTTGTATTTGTCATTGGCTTCATAAAGCATTACCGATACAAAACTCTCAACATTTTTGTCATAGGCATCTTTGATTTTTCCGCTAAGCGAAAGAGAATCAATATAAGGACCTGTCGAGAAAACATACTTAAATTGATTTAACGGATTTCCTTCATTATTATCAGCGATACTTTGTCCAAAATTAAAGCTGTAAGTAGTATTAGGCAGTAAAGTATCTTTGATTTTTACAGTTATAACTTTACTTACAGATGTTGGCGTGATCAACGGATCATGTTTCATTGGCGGTGAAATGATCAGCTGTTTGTTTAAGTTTTTAAGTTTTACAAATTCATCAAATGTCAAAACAAATTGGTCTCCTTTAAAGTCTGTGCTGTAATTTTTTGGCATACTACCTCTTAAAACAGGAGGTAAAGTATCTTTTAATCCACCAGTGATGCTGCCTCTTTTTGCACAGCTTATCATTAAAAATAGCAATAAAAATGGAATATATTTAAAGTTGTTTTTCAACATAATTAATTTGAATTTGATTGCACAAAATAACGATTATATTTGCTTTAATTGAAACTTTTTATCCATTTATTAGGATATTTGGCAGTTGGGTTTTATTGTTTTTTAAAATTTGAAAGTGTCAGAATGATATAATTTCTTACTTTTGAGCTTAAATTTAATTTCTCTCAGTTTTGATAAAAAAGTTTTTTTTGGGCTCGCTGTTTTTTTTACTGATCGCTTGTGGTAGAAATGATAAACCAATAATTGCTTTTTATTACTGGAAAACCATCTTTAAGTTATCCGAAAAGGAAACAGAGGTTTTAAAGGATAATAATGTCAGTAAACTTTATGTTCGGTATTTTGATATTGGTTTACATCCTGAAAACCAACAACCAATTCCTTTAGGTCCGATACGTTTTCGGCAAAACATAAATAATTTTGATATTGTTCCGGTTGTTTTTATACAAAACAAAGTCATGTCGTTGCCTAATCTTGATATTGATGATTTGGCTCAAAAGGCTTTTTCTTTGGTAACGGAAATAAATACTAAAAATAAAATTCAGTGCAATGAAATTCAGATTGACTGTGATTGGACTTTAAAAAGTAAAGACAATTATCTGAAGTTTATTGAACGATTTAAAAAACTTTCGCAGAAAAAACTTTCGGCAACAATTCGATTGCATCAGGTAAAATATTTCAGGAAAACAAAAATTCCAAATGTCGATTCCGGAGTTTTGATGTATTATAATATGGGTACAATTGCTGTAGATTCTTTGAATTCTATTTACAATCAAAAAATTGCAGAACGTTATCTCAAAAGTTTAAAGAAATATCCATTGCATCTTGATTTTGCATTGCCAATATATTCCTGGGCAGTTCATATCAGGAATCAAAAAGTAATTGGTTTGCGTTCTAAAATAAACGTGAGCGAACTTAAAAAAGATCAAAATTTTGAGCAGGTAAACGCTCTTTTTTTTAAAGTAAAACAATCTAATTATAAAAATGGCATTTTTTATGAAGAGAATGATTTATTGAAAATAGAAGCTATTTCTTCTGAAAATCTACTGGAGATGGCAGATGATTTGGATGAAAACTTGGCTCAAAAACCAAAAGAAATTATATTTTACGACTTAGACGAATTCAATTTAAACAACTATGAAAAGAATATTTTTAAGCAAGTTATTTCTTGTTTCTAGCTTTACCTTACTTTCTATTTACGGAATAATTTATGCTTGCTCCGATGGTGACGATTGGGATTATTTTGGTTATAATTCGAATTTTACGCCAGAAACATTTGCTGATAAATCATATTCGCCACTTTTTTTGTCGGGCGATATTTTTTACGGAATTGGATTTGATAGAGAACACAATTCGAGATTTAATGAAAATATAAAATCGGATTGGGAAAATTACTTAAAAGGCAAAGTAGATCCTGCAACGGTTAGTCATTTCTTGATTGGAGATGAAACGACAGACGATTATGCTAATAAAGACAAAGTTTCGGCAAACAAAACCGAAATCACACAACTTCATGTGTTCTTTAAAACCAAAAAAGAGAATCAGACTTCTCTAAAATGGGGAAAGAAAATAAGTTTGAAAGATGCTAAAGTAAAAAGTTTTATAGAGTTTTTGTATTTGGCACAAAAGATAGAAACGGTTTCAATTGGCGATAGTTATTGGAGTTATGATCCTGTTGTTGCAAAAACTTTTAAAGATTTAAAAATGATTCAGTCTATTGAGAATGTTTACAACACAACCTCAGATTCATTCTTAAAAAACAGATATTGGTTTCTGACGATGAAGGCTTATTTTTATAGCAGTAACAAACCTAAAGCGATTTTATTTTTTAATAAAACAGAGAAGTCGGTACCTAAAAACACTTTGTATTATCGTGCATTGGCGTATGTAGCGGGAATTAATTATCAACAAAAAAAGTATGCAACGTCTAATTATTTGTATGCTTTGGTTTTTGATAAATGCCCGGAGATGAGAATCGTGACAGCTTATAGTTTTCATCCAAAAAATGAATCCGATTGGAATAAGTCTTTGGCAATGGCAAAAAATAATAAAGAAAAAGCAGCACTTTGGGCAGTTCACGGATATTATAAAGATGAGAAACAGGCAATTGAAAAAATCTACGAGTTAGATCCTAAAAGTGAGCATTTAAATTATTTGCTAACAAGATTGATAAATATACAGGAGCAGGGTATAAATAATTCATTTGCGGTGAAAACAAATTCAGATGATTATAGTTCGCCTTCGATTAGTCAGACGGTTGCTGAGAACAGAGCCGAAAATCAAGCTAAATTTGATAAGAAAGGATTTGATTTAGTTTCGAAAATTGCAGCTGCAGGAAATACAGAGAAACCTTATTTATGGGATATTTCGTTAGGATATCTACAAACATTAAAAGGGGATTTTGCCAACGCTGATACTAATTTTGATAAAGCTGAAAAAACGTTACCAAAAACAGAATTGGCAGGATATCAGTTACGATTACTTCGTTTTGTAAATAATATGAGCAAAATTGATAAACTCACAGATAAAAATGAGAAAACAATTTTGGCAGATTTAAACTGGTTGTATTATGAACTTCCAAAAACATACAAAGAGGAAGAGTTTCGTTATCAAAACGCAGTTTCCTGGAGCAAGAACTATTTGGCAGCGCTTTATAAAGCAAAAGGAAATCCTGTTATGGTGGAATTGTTTGGCGGCGATTTACATTCTAATTCTTATTATTGGGGTGGAGGGAATGCATTTTATGACAACGAAAAGAATTTGTTAGATATGAAAACTTTTTTGGCTAAGTCAAATAAAACCGAAATCGAGAAAATCGCTTCCGGAATTTATAGTTTGAAATTGAAAGATATTAATAATTTTCAGGCAGTTCAGGCAACTTTTAAAAATAAGATTCCTGAAGCAATTGCTTTTACTCAGCAAACTGATTCTGTTAAGGATTCTCAATTTTTAGGAAATCCGTTTAACGGAAATATTAAAGATTGTCACGATTGTGAACATGCGGCGTATCAAAAAAAGAAATATTCGCAACTTGAGTTTTTAAATACAATAAAAACTATGCAGGATAAATTGGCTCAGAAAGAAGACGTTTTTACCAATAGTTTATTGTTAGGAAATGCATTTTATAATATTACTCATTTTGGAAACGGCAGAGGTTTTTATGAAATAAGTATTGTGGGTTACGGTTCTAGTCCGTATTCGTTTAGAGATTCAATGAAAAAGATGATTACAAATTGTGATCTTCCAAAAATGTATTATCAAAAAGCATTTGAAGCCGCAACTACAAAAGAACAAAAAGCAAAATGTGTTTATTTATTATCGAAATGCGAACGAAACGAGTACTATAACAATAAATATAGTAACGTGACCAATTGGTGGAATGTTGAAGATGATAAAATTAATTTTCTAGCCTGGAATGGTTTTAAAGCGTTGAAAAAAGATTATTCCGATACAAAGTATTATCAGGATGTAATTGCAGAATGTGGTTACTTTAATACTTATATCAATCAATAATTAGTAATTGTATCTTTGTATTAATATAATTAATGAAATGGTAAATAAAATTGAACATATAGGAATAGCAGTAAAGAATATGGATGATGCAAATGTATTGTTCGAAAAACTTTTGGGGGTTCCGTCATATAAAGAAGAGAGAGTGGAAAGTGAAGGTGTTTTAACTTCTTTTTTTCAAACAGGAACAAATAAAATCGAACTTTTGATGGCAACCAATCCGGAAAGTCCAATTGCAAAGTTTTTAGAAAAAAAAGGAGAAGGGATTCATCATATCGCTTTTGATGTTGAAGATATATACGCTGAAATTGAACGATTGAAAAATGAAGGTTTTGTATTGATTAATGAAAAACCAAAAAAAGGAGCAGATAATAAATTGGTTGTTTTTTTGCATCCAAAAAACACAAATGGCGTCTTAGTTGAACTTTGTCAGGAAATTCAGTAAAGAAATATGCTTTTTTTATTTTAAATAAGGTATTGAAAATCAATTATGTTCTTGTCAAGACCAGTTATTATTTGAAATTAAATAAAAATCATGTCTTAAAATATTTGGAGTGAATGAAAAATAGTAGTAATATTGCATCCTCAAACCGGTCCTATAGCTCAGCTGGTTAGAGCACCTGACTCATAATCAGGTGGTCCCTGGTTCGAGCCCAGGTGGGACCACAAAAGCCTCATAAATTTATGAGGCTTTTTTTTGTTTAAAAGATTGTATTTATGCAAAAAACTTATACATTTGCCATGGGATGTCGCTGCGAATCATTATTTTGTGCGAAATTTCAACAAAGAGCCCAAGTCTAACTAATATTGTGCTTGTTTGAAAGCATGTTAAAATTATGAAAGTAATAAGAATTATTTTTTTAGTATTTTTTCTGGTTTTTGCCAATGTGTTTATTGCTCACGCTGATCCACCACCAGGTCCACCAACAAATCCAAATCCTGGAGATGATTTACCAATTGATCAAAATATTGTTTTTTTAATGATGGCAGGATTGGCATTAGGTACGGTATTTATATATAGAAATAAAACAAAAAAGGCTTCAATGTAAATTGAAGCCTTTTTTTTGTGAAATAATTTTGTGAGATTTATTTGTTTATCGAATAAAGTCTGGAAATGTATTTTCCTACTACATCGAATTCCAGATTTATTTTGGTTCCAACTTTGAAATCCTTAAAATTAGTGTGTTCGTGAGTGTAAGGGATAATTGAAACGCTAAATTCATTTGTTTTAGAATTTACAACCGTAAGACTCACTCCGTTAACAGTTATAGAGCCTTTTTCAATAGTAATATTGTTGAGGTTTTTGTCGTATTCAAAAGTGTAATTCCAGCTTCCGTTTGCTTCTTCGATCTTTATGCAGGTTCCGGTTTGGTCCACGTGGCCCTGAACGATGTGACCATCAAGACGATCACCTAGTTTCATTCCTCTTTCGAGATTTACAACATCACCGGTTTTCCAGTCTCCAATATTTGTTTTTAAAATAGTTTCATCGATAGCAGTTACGGTATAAAATGAATCTCTTATTGCTACAACGGTTAGACATATTCCGTTGTGTGAAACACTTTGGTCAATTTTTAATTCATTTGTGATAGAAGAATCAACTGTTATGTGAAGATTGCTTTGATCTTGTTGTATTTCGTGAATCCTTCCTAGGGTTTCTATAATTCCTGTAAACATTGTTGTTTTATTTTACTAAATTTGCACATCAAAATTAGTAATAAATAAGCTGAGCTCATGAATAAAAAAGCAGAAAATATAATTGTTGGAATTTCAATTGGAGATTTAAACGGTATTGGAAGCGAGGTTATACTAAAAACATTCGAGGATTCCCGTATGTTAGAAATGTGTACGCCGGTTATTTTTGCAAACGCCAAAATACTTTCTTTCGTTAAGAAAAGTTTTACTTCGACAGTTCAATTTCATGGAGTCGATAAGTTAGATCAGGTTTTGCCAGGAAAAATAAATGTATTTAATCTTTGGAAAGAAGGTGTTGATATTAATCTGGGTAAAAATGATGAAAAAATTGGAGAATATGCCGTGAAGTCTTTTGTGGCAGCAACCAAAGCTTTAAAAGAAGGAGTAATTGATGTTTTGGTTACAGCTCCGATAAATAAATATAATATTCAGTCAGAAGGATTTAAATTTCCCGGACATACAGATTATTTAAATCAGGAATTAGAAGGTAATGCATTGATGATGATGGTGCAGGATAATCTAAGAGTCGGTTTATTGACAGATCATGTGCCGTTAAATGAAGTTTCATCACATTTGACAGAAGAATTAATTACAAGAAAAATTGAAACAATAAGAAAATCATTAATTCAGGATTTTAGTATTGTAAAACCAAAAATTGCTGTTTTAGGATTAAATCCACATTGTGGAGATGGCGGTGTGATTGGAAAAGAAGATGATTTGGTTTTAAAACCCGCTTTAAAAAAGATATTTGATGGTGGAACAATGGTTTTTGGACCTTTTCCTGCAGATGGATTTTTTGGAAGTGGTCAATACGAAAAATATGATGCCGTTATAGCGACTTATCATGATCAGGGATTAATTCCTTTCAAGACATTGTCTTTTGGTAAAGGAGTTAATTATACAGCAGGTTTAGATAAGATTAGAACGTCGCCGGATCATGGTACAGCTTATGATATTGCTGGAAAAGACATGGCAGATTTTAATTCATTTAAAGAGGCAGTTTATCTTGCGATAGATATTTTTCGCTCGCGTAATCAGTATAAAGAGATTAGTGAAAAACCTCTTAAAATAAAAGAAAAACAGTTATAAACAAAAAAAGGTGAATAAGATTATTAGTTTTATAATAATTTTATATCTTTGCACCCCAATTCAGGTATCTGAGTTTTAGATGCCAATTGGTCAAATTGATGTTGAAATGAGCAAAACAAAAGAATTTTTAATTCCTTTCATAGGATTAAAGCTGGGAAAACACCATTTTGAGTATCAAATAAGTAACGCGTTCTTTGAGAACTTTGATTACGACGAATTTCAAAGTTCGGATATCAAGGTAGGTTTAGTTTTAGATAAGAAAAGCAACATGTTAGAGTTGGAATTCAAGCACAAAGGGACTGTAAATGTACCTTGTGATCTAACAGGCGAAGATTTTGATCTTCCTATAAAAGGGAAAATGAAATTAATTGTTCGTTTTGGAGATGAATTCAATAATGATAACGAAGAGTTGTTGATCTTGCCACATGGAGAACATGAAATAGATATAGCACAATACATTTATGAAATGATTGCTTTATCTGTGCCTCTAAAACGAGTTCATCCAGGAGTAAAAGACGGAACTTTGCAAAGTGAAGCTTTAACAAAACTGAATGAATTAACAGTCAAAGAAGAAAAAGAAGAGAGTAAACAAGAAGAAGATATTGACCCGCGTTGGGACAAATTAAAGAAACTATTAACGGATAAATAATATAGTAAAATGGCACATCCTAAGAGAAAAATCTCGAAAACAAGAAGAGATAAGAGAAGAACACATTATAAAGCTACTGTAGCTCAAATCGCTACATGTCCTATTACTGGAGAAGCACATTTATACCACAGAGCTTACTGGCATGAAGGTAAAATGTATTACAGAGGGCAAGTTGTTATCGATAAATCTGTAGCGGTTGCTTAATACGTTTTCGTAAATGATACTAGAACTCTCACATAGTGAGAGTTTTTTTTGTTGGTTATAATTTTCTTTTTTTAAGAAAATATATACAAATTCATTTCGTTTTTTTTTGTAATTTTCAAGTCTTTTAAAAATTTTTCAAATAGCGATATTTGAAACGAAATAATAGAATATAATGAATACAATCACAGCCGCAATTACCGCTGTTGGAGCTTATGTTCCTGACTTTGTACTTTCGAACAAAGTATTAGAAACAATGGTCGATACCAATGACGAATGGATTACTACTCGTACCGGAATTAAAGAAAGAAGAATTCTTAAAGATGCTGATAAAGGAACATCGTTTCTGGCGATAAAAGCAGCACAGGATTTAATAGCAAAAGCCAATATTGATCCGTTGGAGATTGATATGGTAATAATGGCAACAGCTACTGCAGATATGCCGGTAGCCTCTACAGGAGTTTATGTTGCAACAGAAATTGGAGCCACTAATGCATTTGCTTATGATTTACAAGCGGCGTGCTCAAGTTTCTTATACGGAATGTCAACTGCTGCAGCTTATGTGCAGTCAGGACGATACAAAAAAGTATTATTAATTGGTGCCGATAAAATGTCATCAATTGTAGATTATACAGACAGAGCAACTTGTATTATTTTTGGTGATGGAGCAGGAGCTGTTTTATTTGAACCAAATTATGAAGGCTTAGGCTTACAAGATGAATACTTACGAAGCGACGGTGTAGGACGCGATTTTCTTAAAATTTCTGCCGGCGGTTCTCTAACACCAACTACTGAAGAGACCGTAAAAAACAAACAACATAACATTATTCAAGACGGAAAAACCGTTTTTAAATATGCTGTAACTAATATGGCAGATGCAAGCGAATTGATTTTGAAAAGAAACAATTTGACAAATGAAGATGTTAACTGGTTAGTGCCACATCAGGCTAACAAACGTATTATCGATGCTACTGCCAGCAGAATGGAACTTGAAGAATCAAAAGTATTAATGAATATTGAAAGATATGGTAATACAACTTCAGCTACTTTGCCTTTAGTGTTAAGCGACTTTGAACACCTATTAAAAAAAGGAGATAATATTATATTTGCTGCTTTTGGTGGTGGATTCACTTGGGGATCTATTTACCTAAAATGGGCTTACGATAAGAAATAAATTAAAACTAAAAACAAATCATTATGGATTTAAAAGAAATTCAAAACCTAATCAAATTTGTAGCAAATTCGGGAGTTGCAGAAGTAAAGTTGGAAATGGATGATGTAAAAATCACTATCAGAACAACTTTAGAAGGAAACGTAACTGAAACTACTTATGTACAACAATTGCCAGCTCAGGCTGCGTTGCCACAAGCAGTTGCTCCGCAACAAACTGCTCCGGTTGTTGTAAATGTAGCTAGTGAAGCTTCAGCTCCAGCTGAAGACTCTAAATACATTACTATAAAATCTCCAATCATTGGAACTTTTTATAGAAAACCATCTCCAGACAAACCAGTTTTTACTGAAGTAGGAAGCACTATTGCAAAAGGTGATGTTCTTTGTGTAATCGAAGCAATGAAATTATTCAACGAAATCGAATCGGAAGTTTCAGGTAAAATTGTAAAAATTCTTGTTGACGATATGTCTCCTGTAGAATTTGACCAACCTTTATTCTTAGTTGATCCATCATAAATAAATTTAGATTTTAGATTTTAGATTTTAGATTGGTTCACAATAGAAATTTTGTTAATCATCCTAAAATTATCTAATTATCAAATTGTCTAATTATCTAATTAAAGTAAGATGTTTAAAAAAATATTAATTGCGAATAGAGGAGAAATTGCACTTCGTGTAATTCGTACATGTAAAGAAATGGGAATCAAAACTGTAGCAGTTTACTCTACAGCCGATGCAGAGAGTCTACATGTTAAGTTTGCTGATGAAGCGGTTTGTATTGGTCCCCCTCCAAGTAACTTATCGTATTTGAAAATGTCAAATATTATTGCTGCTGCAGAAATTACTAACGCAGACGCAATACATCCAGGATATGGATTTCTTTCTGAGAATGCTAAATTCTCAAAAATTTGTCAAGAGCACGGAATCAAATTTATTGGTGCCGCTCCTGAAATGATTGATAAAATGGGAGATAAAGCTTCTGCAAAAGCCACAATGAAAGCTGCAGGAGTTCCATGTGTACCAGGTTCTGACGGATTATTAGAATCTTTCGAACAAACACAAAAGTTAGCTAAAGAATTTGGTTACCCAGTTATGCTTAAAGCTACCGCTGGTGGTGGTGGAAAAGGAATGCGTGCGGTATGGAAAGAAGATGAATTGTTGAAAGCATGGGAAAGTGCACGTCAGGAAGCTGCTGCTGCATTTGGAAATGACGGAATGTACATGGAGAAACTTATCGAAGAGCCACGTCATATCGAAATTCAGGTTGTTGGAGATTCATACGGAAAAGCATGTCACCTTTCTGAAAGAGATTGCTCTGTACAACGTCGTCACCAAAAATTGACTGAAGAAACACCTTCGCCTTTCATGACAGACGAATTGCGTGCGGCAATGGGAGAAGCTGCTGTAAAAGCTGCTGAATTCATTAAATACGAAGGAGCTGGAACAGTAGAGTTTTTAGTGGACAAACACAGAAACTTCTATTTCATGGAAATGAATACACGTATTCAGGTAGAGCATCCAATCACAGAGCAAGTTATTGATTATGATTTGATTCGTGAGCAAATTATGGTAGCTGCTGGAATTCCAATTTCAGGAAAAAATTATTTACCACAATTACACGCAATCGAATGTCGTATTAATGCCGAAGATCCTTATAACGATTTTCGTCCTTCACCAGGAAAAATTACTACGCTACATATGCCAGGTGGACACGGAGTTCGTTTAGATACTCACGTTTATTCAGGTTATAGTATTCCGCCAAATTACGATTCAATGATCGCTAAGTTAATTACTACAGCACAATCTCGAGAAGAAGCTATTAGTAAAATGCGTAGAGCTCTTGATGAATTCGTTATCGAAGGTGTGAAAACTACAATACCTTTCCACAGACAATTAATGGATGATCCAAGATATATTGCAGGAGATTATACAACTGCATTTATGGATACTTTTAAAATGAATCCAATACAAGAATAATTACAAAAGGCTGTCAATTTTTTGACAGCCTTTTCTTTTACATCTTAGTTTTAATTAGACAGGTTTACAGTTTTTTCTCAGGTAAACACTTTTAATGTATATTTTTTACACACTTTTCTAAAGAATTACACACTTTTTTGTAATTTTAAACTTCAGTATTTTTTAATTAAGTCCTTTAAACATAATGGTTTAGTAGGTTTAGTGAGTCTTGTTTAAGTAACGGTATAATAATTTCATTATCTAAAGTGTAAACAAACTATTAAATAATTAAAATATACTATTATGAAAAATTTATTTTTATCAGCCGCAATTGTTTTAGGAGGTTTAACTTCATTTGCATCAACCTCTCCAATAACAAATACTATCGTAAAAACGGTAATTGTTTCAGATGAATACACTGAAATTAAATTGGAAGAAATACCGGCTCCAATTACTGAAGCTTTGAAAAAAGCATATCCAACTGCTGTTGTTACAAAAGCATATAAAAACGAAAAATCAGAATATAAATTAGACGTTACAGTTGGTGACAAAGTAGGAAATCTTTTTGCTAATGCAGATGGAACTTGGATTAAGAAATAATCTTATAGATTATCGTGAAAATTCAAATTAGCAATATTAGACTCAAATTAACAATACTAAAGTACAACTATCATGAAAAATTTATTTTTATCAGCCGCAATCGTTTTGGGAGGTTTAACATCATTTGCATCAACTTCTCCAATTTCAAACACTATCGTAAAAACAATTTCAATTCAGGACGAGTACACTGAAATTAAATTAGAAGAAGTTCCAGCCGCAGTAACTGATGCACTTAAAAAAGCATATCCGGATGCAGTTCTTTCTAAAGCATTTAAGAATGCTAAATCAGAGTACAAGTTAAGTGTAACAGTAGGAGACAAAGTAGGTTCTCTTTATGCTAACGCAGATGGATCCTGGATTAAAAAATAATCCGGTCTAAATCTTAAAATGTATTACTATGAAAAAGTTAATATTATCGGCAGCTATCGTTTTAGGAAGTTTGTCAATGCAGGCAGGAAATACGATTGTAACCCATTCAGTGTTGCAATCAGTAAATACTCAGGATGAATATAAAGAAGTAGACGCCGTTCCGGCAGCAATCAAAACAGCTCTTGATAAAGCTTATCCAGGTGTAAAATTGGAGAAAGCTTTTGTAAACGAAAAGAAAGAGTATAAAATTGAAATCACTGTTGGGGACAAAAAATCTACTGTTTATACAGACGCTTCAGGGAATATTCTTAAGAAATAATTCAAACTAAACTATAAAAACTATTATTATGAAAAAATTAATCTTATCTGCAGCAATTATTTTAGGAGGTTTATCAGTTCAGGCAACTACTCCGGCATTAAAAACTTCAATGACTCAGTCAGTAATTATTCAGGATGAGTATAAAGAAATCAGTGCAGATGCAGTTCCTGCAGCGGTAAAATCGACTGTCGAAAAATCTTTTCCGAACACTAAACTTGAAAAAGCTTATAAAAATGACAAAGATCAATACAAACTTGAAATTTCAAGCGGAGAAAAAAAGTACACCATATTTACAGATGCTTCAGGAAGCATCATAAAAAAATAATTAAAAATAGAGCACTATGAAAAAGTTAATCTTATCAGCAGCGATCGCTCTGGGAAGTTTGTCAATTTACGCAAGTACGCCGACAACTCCTGAGAAGGCAAAAATGACTATTTCTATTCAGGCCGAATATATCGAAGTTAGTGCAGATGCTGTACCCGCTGCTGTAAAAACCGCTTTGCAAACTGCTTATCCTGGTGCAAAACTGGACAAAGCGTTTGTTAGCGAGAAGAAAGAATACAAATTAGAAATATCGGTTGGTGACCAGAAGGCTACTGTTTACGCAGATGTCAATGGCAATTGGTTGAAGATATAATTAGGTGAAATTAGATTTATGTTTTGGTAAAAAGAGATTGCTTATAGTAATCTCTTTTTTTTACATAATTTTATGAAAAGACAATTTTATTAGTATTATTTTAGCAAAAAAGTCCCTAAAAACAAATGCCAAAGATATTATTGATAGAAGATGACATTTCGTTTTGCAAATTATTAGAAAAATTTCTGGTAAAAAAAGCATACGAAGTAACTATTGCTTTCTCAGCTGCAGAAGCCAAAACAGCAATCAAAAACGAATCATTTGATTTGATTTTGACAGATCTTCGTTTGCCTGATTCTGATGGTATTGGACTTATGTCAGAATTTAAAATTTCTCATCCTCATATTCCTGTTATCCTCATGACAGGTTACTCTGATGTTAATACAGCAGTAAAAGCGATCAAAAATGGCGCTGCTGATTATATCTCAAAACCTTTCAATCCAGATGAGGTTTTACTGGTTATCACAAATGCATTGCAACATTCTGAAGTTGGAGAACCTCCTGTAAAAGAAAAGAAATCAAATAAAAAATCAGTTACAACAGAAAATGAATTTGTACGTGGAATTTCTGTTGCTTCAAAAAAACTTTTAGATCATATCCATTTGGTAAGTCCAACAGATATGTCAGTTTTGATTATTGGCGAAAGCGGAACCGGAAAAGAAATTATTGCCAAAAGTATTCATCAGCAAAGTACCAGAAAAAACAATAATTTTATTGCAGTTGATTGTGGAGCGATTCCGAAAGAATTGGCGGCAAGTGAATTCTTCGGACATTTAAAAGGATCTTTTACCGGTGCCATAAATGACAAGATTGGGTATTTTGAAGCAGCCAATGGCGGAACTATTTTTTTAGATGAAATAGGAAACCTTTCTTATGAAAATCAAATTCAGTTATTAAGAGCGCTTCAGGAACGAAAAATAAAACCTGTAGGTAGCAATAAAGAAATTAACGTCGATATAAGGATTATTACTGCTACAAATGAAGATTTGCGTGAAGCAGTAAAAAACGGCGATTTTAGAGAAGATTTATACCATAGAATCAACGAATTCTCAATCTTGTCTCCATCATTAAAGGAACGTGATGAAGATTTAATGGTTTTTGCCGATTATTTTCTGGAGAAAGCCAATCAGCAATTAAATAAAGACATCATCGGATTTTCGCCGGAAGTAGTTACTATTTTTCAAAATTACAATTGGCCGGGAAACCTGCGTGAATTACAAAATTGTGTCAAACGTGCGACTCTTTTATCCCAGGGGAATTATATTGAAAGTGATGTTTTGCCCGCAGAGTTTTTTCAGATACAAAAACAACAAAATAACAATGGCAATTTTTCATTATCAGAAAACGAAAAAGAAGCTATTATTCATGCCTTATCAAAAGCAAAAAACAACAAATCTGAAGCTGCAAAGTTGTTAAAGATTACCAGAAAAACACTTTATAATAAACTAAAGCAATATAATATCGATTAAGCTATTTCTTGTTTTAAGACTTCAAAAAGCAAATTAGTTTTTGCTTTTAAATCTTTAAAAATACTTTTCATTTCAGAAATTTCAAAATTGTTTGTCTCCAGCTTTTTCAAAATATCGCCAATTTCGTGCACCTCAATTTGTTTGAACATTGGAGCAATTCTATGAGCAATTGATTTGATTTCGTTTCTGTTTTTTTCTTTAATCGCGTTTTCCAGCAAAGTCAAATTTTCGGTACTGCTTTCCATAAACGATTTTATAATCTCCTTCAAAGCTTCTTTGTCGTTGCTTAAAAATTCATTCAAAGTTTTTAAGGAGTACAATTGTTGCGAAGTATTTTCATCATTTTCTATAATTTCAGTATTCGGCAATTCGTCATTTTCAAGAATGTGTCCAATTGTTTCAAGTAATACTTTTGGAGAATAAGGTTTCTTTATCACCGTTGTAAAACCAGCTTCAGAATAAGCCGAAAATTCCAAATCAGTTCTTCCTGTCAATGCAATTACAGGTTGATTTTTGTAAGTAGTGTTTTCGGAATTTTTTAATTTCTCAAGAAATGCAAAACCATCCGTTTCCGGCATCTGAATATCGGTAATCACAAAGTCAAAAGAAGTGGTTTTAATAGCTTCTAAAGCTTTGATTGCGCTATTAAATGATAAGACATTATGGCCTTCTTGTTTTAAAACGCCGCTCGTTAAATTCAAAAGATTGATATCGTCGTCAAGAACAATAAAAGTTTGTTTTTTAGTATTTCCCCAGATCGGTTTTTTAACTTCAGAAACTAAATTTTGGCTGGAATCGAACAATAATGGAAGTTGAATTTTAAAAGTACTTCCTTTTCCAAAAGTGCTTTCAAGCTGTAAATTCCCACCTAGAATAGAAATTATTTTCTGGCAGATTGATAATCCTAAACCAGTTCCGCCATATTTTTTTTCGATATTTTCATTCGCCTGAGCAAATTCTTCAAAAACTAATTTTTGGTTTGCTTTTTCAATTCCAATTCCGGAGTCTTCAATTGCAATCGTAAAAAATTGATCGTTATCATTAGTATAAGCACTAATTTTTATAAAGCCTTCTTCGGTAAATTTATAAGCATTCCCAATGATATTGCTGAGAATTTGCTTCAATCGAAACGGATCACCAACTATTCTCGAATTCAGCTTTTCATCGACATTAATAATAAGATCGATGTTTTTTTGCTTGTAAACGGTTTGAATACTTTTGGCAACTTCTTCGATAATTTCGGGTAATAAAAGAGGAACTTTTTCGATAGAAATTTTCCCCGCTTCAATTTGAGAAAAGTCCAGTAAATCCTGAACTAATTGGGTAATATATTCAGAAGAGTTTTTGATGTTTTTAATAAAATACGATTGTTTGGTATTAACATCAGAATTGCCCAAAAGCTCTGAATAACCTACAATAGTGCTCAACGGCGTTTTTAAATCATGACTAACCGTCGAAATTAATTGTTCCCGACTTTTAAGCAGATTTTTGGTCTTGAAATTGGCAATCTCAAGCTGTTTTTTATACAATTGCGATTTAGAGTAATCACTCACAATCAAAATAGAGAAAAACAAAGTCAATACTAAACCAATAATAGCCGAAGCCGTTACAATTTCGTTGACTTTTTTAAGAGATTTTTCTTTTAAGGAGTTGTTTTTTATCGAGTTAATGATAATTTCTCTTTCGATAATTCGGAGTACTTTTCGAAGCTGTTCAGAAATTGCAATTTCATTTTTCAGTAATTTATTTTCCTCAAAATTCAACGATTCCTTTTTCTTTTCAGCGCGCATTTTTACAGAACTCAAAAGCTTTTTCGAATTAGCCAAAATAGAATCAGAAGCTTGTTTGCTTAAAGTATTGGTGCTGTCGTCCGGAATATTCTGATTTAGATAATCAACATATTTCTGAAGGACATTTTTTTGATAACTTCCTAACTGATTTGGATTTTTGGTAAAATCCTGAAGTTCTAATTTTCGGAGTTTGAACTCCATTTTGGTAATTTCGTCGATAGCGGTATTTACAGAAACCTCGTCGTCGGCTTTATTTTTTATAGTTTTTAATTGCTGAATGTTTTTCGTTTTTTCAGACAAATAATAAGTAACACTATCTAATAATGTTTTTTGATATTGAGTCGTAACAATTTGTTTTAAAGTGTCGATTCTGGATTTTAAGGAATCTGTTTCAGTAAGATAACTTTTAAAGTCGCTTTCTGAGTTTGTCTGAATTGTTTTTCGGGCCAGACTCTCCGTTTTGTAAACATTCGAGAATAATTTGCTGACTCTTAAAATTTTGGTTTTTTCGAAAGCAATTTTATCCTCCAATTTATTGTAAACTACATTTTCTGAATATAAAAACCATCCCACAGTAACAACCAAAGCCAGTAATGCAACGTAGCTAAAAAGGACTTTTAGGGCTGTGTAACTTTTTTTGCTCTCCATAGATTGTGGTAGTAGAATTTTGGAAGTTTTTTTATAAAGGAATTAACTGCAATTTATTCAAAAAAAACCGTTTTTAAAAGAGAAATTAAGGCTAATCTGTTACATAATTCAAAGGGCTAAAAAGTAAAATAGCCGCAGATTTTATAAAATCTGCGGCTATTTTTATTTCTTGTTTAATGGATTAAAGCGTTTCTTCTAACCATTTAAAAAATTCACCTTGCCAAACCTGAGCGTTTTGCGGTTTTAAAACCCAGTGATTTTCATCAGGGAAATAAACCAAACGGCTCTTGATTCCTCTTAATTGTGCAGCTTGAAAAGCCTCTTGTCCTTGTCCAATTGGCACACGGAAATCTTTCCCGCCCTGAACAATTAAAATTGGTTTATTCCAGTTTTGAACCAAAGTAGCAGGATTAAAAGTCGTGTAGGTTTTTTGAGCAACAGCATTATCTTTTTCCCAATAAGCACCACCAAAATCCCAGTTGTTAAAGAAAACCTCTTCAGTAGTTCCCAACATACTTACCGTATTGAAAACACCATCATGAGCGATAAAAGTTTTGAAACGGTTTTTATGAATACCCGCTAAATAAAACACAGAATATCCTCCGTAACTTGCGCCAACACATCCTAAACGGCTTTTGTCAACGTAACTTTCTTTAGACACATCGTCAATTGCAGATAAGTAATCGTCCATAACCTGTCCGCCCCAATCTTTACTAATTTGCTCATTCCATTCAACACCATGTCCTGGCATTCCACGACGGTTTGGAGCAACAACAACATAACCTTTAGCAGCCATTAATTGAAAATTCCAACGGAAAGAATAAGATTGTGTCAGCGCAGATTGTGGTCCGCCCTGGCAAAATAATAAAGTTGGATATTTTTTAGAAGCATCAAAATTTGGAGGTAATACTACCCAAACCAACATTTTTTTGCCGTCAGTAGTTGTAACATAACGTTTTTCAGTTTTGCTAATTGCTAAAGTTTTGTACGTTTCTGTGTTTACATTAGACAATTGTTTCCAAGTGTTTTTCTTCAAATTAAAAGAAAAAATCTCCGAAGCGTGGTTCATATCATTTCTTGCAACAATAATATCATCACTAGCAAAATCAACTAAATCAGTAACATCAAAATCACCATTTGTCAACTGACGAACCTGAATTGCAATTTTTGTCAATCCCGGAAAGTTTACTGTAAAAAGTTGTTTTGTACCATCAACCGGAGCCACAAAAAATACATTTTTACCATCTTTACTCCAGATAAAATTATCTACAGTTCCATCCCAATTTGCAGTTAAATTAGTTTTGATTCCTTTAAACTCAACAATAATGTCGTTTTTATCAGCTTCATAACCATCACGCTTCATTTGCAGCCAAGTCAGGTTTCCGGTTGGAGAAAATTGTGGCGCTGTATCGTAACCCAAATTACCTTCGGTTCTGTTTGTAGTTTTTTGAGTTTCTAAGTTGTACTCATAAATATCAGTGTTCGTAGAAATTGCATATTGAGTTCCCGCTTTTTTCTTGCAAACATACAAGATACTTTTTCCGTCAGGAGACCAGATATAATCTTCGTCGCCACCAAATGGTTTTTGCGGAGAATCAAAATTTTCACCCTTTAAGATGTCAATTCCTTTTGCACCATCTTTATTTTCTTTGTAAAAAACATGGTTGAATTTCCCTTCATTCCAAGTGTCCCAATGACGATAATCTAAACCATCGTAAATCTGAACTTCTGATTTGTTTAATTTCGGATAAAAATCTTTACCTAAAACTTTGTCAACTTTAACCTCTTCATTGTACACTAAAAATTTTCCGTCAGGCGAAACATTTTTGTCTGCCAAAACTTCTTTAGTGTCTTTGATTTCAGTTGCATTTCCACCAGTTACAGGTACAATGTAAAATTTAGAAGACGATTTGTTTTCTTCTACAGAAGGAGTAGAAACCTTAAAAACAACATTTTTTGCATCTTTTGAAAGTCCGAGTGCGCTCACTCTTCCTAGTTTCCATAACAATTCCGGAGACATTACATTCTGCCCGATAGCGTTTAAACTCATCATTATTAGGGTTGTAAATAGTACTTTTTTCATAATAAAATTCTAATATTCGTGGGGCTAAAAGTACAAATATATTTCAGCAACTAAATGTTAAAAGTTAGTGAAACCATATAAGTAATATAAGTTCATTTAATTAGGGATGATAATGTAAAAGGCTACGACTCCGCGCAACTTGACAAAGAGTTTTATAGGTAAAACTTAAATTAACTTATATTACTTATATGGTTTAAAAAAATCATTATTTTTATAAAAAATTGACGAATGGAATTGAGTTACTGGGAACTGAAAAATTGGTTTACAAATGTTGACTATACTATTGTTGGCAGTGGTATCGTAGGATTGCACGCGGCATTACGCTTACGCGAAAGATTTCCGGCTGCAAAAATTCTCGTGTTAGAAAAAGGAATGTTGCCACAAGGCGCGAGTACCAAAAATGCCGGATTTGCCTGTTTTGGAAGCCTTTCTGAAATTATGGATGATCTCAAAACACATTCAGAAGAAGATGTTATTAATCTTATAGAGAAACGATGGAAAGGTTTGCAATTGCTCCGAAAAAGATTGGGAGATGCTGCAATTGATTTTAAACCTCATGGCGGATATGAATTATTCCTGAAAGAAGATGAACTTAGTTTTGGAGAATGTATTTCGAAATTGCCTTTTATAAACGAAATTCTAAAACCACTTTTCAAAGCCGATGTTTTTAACAAAGAAACAGACCGTTTTGGTTTTGGAAATATTCAGGAATATTTAATATTTAATCCGTTTGAAGCCCAAATCGATACCGGAAATATGATGCAGGAATTGTTGCGACAAGCAGTTTCTGAAAATATTTTAATATTGAACCAACAAACGGTAACCGGATATTCTGATTTAGGAAATCAAGTCGAAATTGAATTGAATGGTTTTAGTTTTACTACAAAAAAAATGCTTTTTGCGACAAATGGTTTTGCAAATGCTTTAACAAAAGGAGCAGTTCAGCCCGCAAGAGCACAAGTTTTAATTACAGAGCCAATTCGGAATTTAGATATAAAAGGGACTTTTCATCTGGATCGCGGATATTATTATTTCAGAAATATAAATGATAGAATTTTACTTGGAGGCGGACGAAACCTGGATTTTGAAACTGAAAATACTACTGAATTTGGACAAACGAAAATTGTGCAAAATAAATTGGAGGATTTACTTAAAAATGTAATTTTACCAAATCAGGATTTCCAGATAGCACACCGTTGGAGTGGTATTATGGGAATTGGAAATAGTAAAAGTCCGGTTGTTTCTCAACTGTCTGAAAACGTGTTTTGTGGAGTGCGTTTAGGCGGAATGGGAGTTGCAATTGGCAGTTTAGTAGGAACAGAATTAGCAGATTTAATATAAAATTACTACCACCAAAAACAACTAACCAATACCAGAGCCAAACATGCAAAAAACTACTTTAATTTTTCTTTTTTTTCTTTTAAATTTATCCTTTTTAAGAGCTAATAATCGAGATGTTGTTAATAATGCCAGTTTCAATGTTTCATTTTCATTAACGGGAGAAGTTTTTGTTGAATTTTATAGTTACAATCCTGCAACAACATTCAAATGGGAACTAGAATATGGTCCGGCCGGTTTCCAAACAGGGCAGGGAACTACCAGGTCGGTTAATGGAACTGGTATTATGACATTCAAATTAAATCCATTTATAAAATATGATTTTAGAATAAGGTCAAATGAGTGGGTTGGTACGCAGTTAGTCTGGACAGACTGGTCAGAAACCTTGACGGTTAGTACTTCAAATACGTACAATTTTGTTGGCTATACAAATGATTTTAATAATAGAAATGAAAGCCAGTCGGATTGGAAAGGTGTTATTTATAATAATTCTGATGCACAGAGTTATTTTTATATGCCGGAAAATGACAGTCATGGTGGTGCTTCTGGGTCATCTGTAAAAATTACAAATTCTTATAAAGGTAGTATAGCATTTGTTTCTCCAAAATTTAATGACTTAACAATAGATTTAAAGATTAGTTTTTGGGTCAGAGACCTCTACGCAGGTTCAGAATTATTGGTAGGTACGATGTCTGACCCTAACAATATGGCAACATTTCATCTGCTTTCAGAAGTTGCAGTTGTTAATCCTGTAAATAATTGGGAACAAAAAACGGTTTATTTTAATAATTATAAGGGCGGTGATCAATATGTAGTGTTTTTATTTAAATCCAAATCTTCAGATAATAATTATGTTTATATCTCATTAGATGATATTAGCTGCGAAAAATCTATTAATTGTTTCGATCAAACTAATCTTGCAGTTTCTAATATATCGGAAAAATCGGCACAGTTTAATTTTAATGCTCCTGATCAGAATAATTTTGAAGTAAGTTTAAAAGATTTAACTTCTGGATTATCTGAAGTTTATAAAACATCAAGTAGCCCATTTGTTTTAAACAATCTTTCGGGAGCGACTGAATATGAAGTAAAAGTAAGAGCAAATTGTATTGATGATTTATATTCAAATTGGACTTCAGTAAAATTTAAAACGATTTGTGAAACAATCACAGATAATTATTCCACTTCGTTTGAAGGGCCAAATTATATAGATCCTTGTTGGAGCACGATTACCAATATATCTTCGATTTACAAAAACTCAGATTCCAGTCAACTTCCGGGTCAGCTAACTCCAAAAACCGGAAAACGTGTGATTATTATGAATGGGTCACTTGATGGTAAAAATGTTGCTCAAAAATCCTATTTAATAAGCCCGTATATTGGTAATATAGATACTACTGAAAGAATTAGATTTAATCTTATTGCTTATGGGACGGATAATTATAATACTAATTCTTTGATAGTAGGTACAATGTCTGACCCAAAAGATGCTTCAACATTTGTTGCTTTAAAGACTATTTCGGCTTCAGAAATGAATGAAATTTATGGTTTAAATAAATTACCTTTCTGGAAACAGCACACTATTTATTTCGATAATTACAAAAACGGCAATAACCATCATTATATCGCTTTGAAGCAAAATAATCTGGCTAATTCGATTTTTGTTATAGACGATTTTATTTTTGAAAAAGCACCTTTGTGTAATGAACCTTTAAACCCGAGAATGCTGAGTTTTGATTATAATTTTGCAACCATTGAATGGGATAGTTATAAACCGGCAACGGAATGGCAGGTAGAATATGGGCCAAAAGGTTTTTTGCACGGATCAGGTACTATTGTAAATGCAATGTCATCATCAATTAAGCTTACAGAGTCTATTTTAGATAATACAGAATACGATTTTTATATACGAACCAAGTGTGGAAGCGGATATAGCGACTGGTCTGATAAAGGATATTTTAAAACCAAATGTTCTGGGGTAAATGCAGGATTTAGCGAGAATTTTGAAAATGCTGTTTTTGATAAAGAGGGTTGTTGGACCAGGATTACACCAAAGATTATTGACCGATTTTGGATTCCAAGCTCTTTTATTAGTGTAAAATCTAAAGATATTTCTTTGCCAACTGTGCATAATGGCCAGTATTCGTTAAATATGTTCAATGAGCTGAATGCCGATTATACGCCTGAAAGCGGAAGTAAATCCAATGAAATAATTTTAGTCACACCGCGATTAAAAGATTTTGATAATTATAAAAAAATTACTTTTTGGATGTTATTACTAAAAGAACAGAATAATGGCTTAGCAAAAGAAATTGTAATTGGAACTCTTTCTAATTCAGCTGATTATAAAACATTTACTTCTTATCGTGTATTGAAGATTCCTGTAGCCGATATAAAGGGAGAGTGGGTTAAGTATGAAGTTGATTTTTCTGATTATTACGGAACAGATAAATTTATAGGAATTAAACAAAATGAAGTTAATGGCCGAATTAAAATCTATATTGATGATTTTGAATATACGCAAAATGACTGTCCTAAACCAACTGCATTAACAGCAACCCAAATAGGGGTAGACAAAGTTTTATTAGGTTGGAAAGATAATAATGTAAAAAAACAAACAGAAGGCTGGCAGATCGAATATGGTCCGCGTGGATTTGCAGAAGGAACCGAAACAAGTGTTTTAGCAGCAACAAATCCATTTATACTTACTGGTTTAGCAGCAAATAAAAACTATGATTTTAGAGTAAAAGCAAATTGTAGTGTTGGTTTAACTAGTATTTCAAGCGATAGTTATTCCTTTAAAATAGTTTGTACAGAACAAGCTCCTTTTACAGAAACTTTTGATCAATATGATGCAAAAACTATTTATAATAGTCTGGAGGAATTATGTTGGACAACAAATAAATCGGGAACAGAATATTTAGGAAGGATTGTTAAGTACTATTTAAACAATGTAAACAGTTCGCCAAATGTCTTTTTGTTATACAATAATACAGAAAGTGGATACTTAATATCGCCTTATTTCTCTGATTTTGATTCGCGTAAAAAGGTGAAATTTAGATTGATTGCAAACTATGCCAGCGGCACAAAACAGGTAAATGTGATTGTTGGAACAATCAAAAACCCTCTTGACTTGTCTACATTTGAGCCCTATGAATCTGTTTCGGCAGTTGGTCTGCCGCAAAGAGGAAAAGAATTTGAAGTCGATTTTTCAAAATATAAAGGAACCAATAAACAAATTGCCTTTAAGCTTGAAAGTAATGAAAACAATAATTATACAACAAATACTGTTCTTCTGGACAATATTATTTATGGAGAAAAACAGTCTTGTCCGGAACCAATTGATATTGCCGTTACTAACATTAATAATAATTCGGCAGATGTAAAATGGATTTTTAAAGATCTAATACAGCATAATGTTCAAATTGAATATGGAGTAACTGGATTCACTCAGGGAACAGGAACCATTGTTACTGTTAATAAAAATGAAATCGCAATTTCAGGTTTAGAGAGAGCAACTTCATATGATTTTTATATTAAAACAATTTGCGATAATCAAAACTCAATAGTTGTTGGGCCGATAAAAATAGAAACAAGTTGTGATATCAAACCATTACCGTGGATTGAAAAGTTTAATACTGTAAGTTCATACGGAAAAAATGTATTACCGGATTGCTTTAAGTTGGTTTTGGGCGATTTGACTTTAAGAAATATACCGCAAAAATTAACGGGCTATGAACCAGACCGATTGAGAACAGGATATGATGATACCAGCTATATTGAAATTAACGTAAGCCCTTCAACTGAGGTGGTTACACCAATCTTTCACTTGAATTCAGGAACATCATACAAGTTTAGCTTAAAAGCAAGAAAGGGATATGAGTATAGTAGTTTTGCAGTATTAGTATCTGTAGGCCGCGGACAGAATACGTACAACATGGAATGTGATTTAAATAAAATTGGTACTCTTTCAGAGTATAATTACAATGATCTTTCGTATTATTTTACTCCTATTGTATCTGGAGATTATAGTTTTTTAATTGATTTTAATGGTCAGGCAAGCGGCGCAAATATGCTTGCAGATAATTTTGAAGTTAAGGAAGGATATAAAAGTTCTATTAATGGAAATTTAAAAAAAGTATATGATTTTGAAACTACTCCTGATGATCTTGTTTTAGAAGGGACATCTTATAGTAAAATAGCGGTAGATACTTATTATAAATGGCTGTCGATGTCAGGAAATGGTACTGATGGAAAATGGATAGATGCCACAAATACTTCTAAAAAAGTGGCAAAAACAACCGCCGCAAGTTCATTAATTTGGGAAATGAATCCAAACAGTATTACTAAAGTGAACATGAAAGTAGATGCAACAAAAGCATCCAGGTTATTTATGAGCTTTGACTTGAAAATGCCTTATTTAAAAAGCAATACAGAGTCTATGTTTAGAGTTATAGTAAATGGAAATATGTTAGGAGAAGTTATTCAATCAACTGCAAGTACACGATATTCATTCAATAAACACATTTTTGATTTAACGCCGTATGTAGGATCTGAGATTAGAATTTCATTACAACATATTGGAAAATCTGATTTAGGAGACGATGCTTTTATAGATAATATTATTTTCGCTGAAGCAACAGAATCCTTATCGATTGTTGAGAATAGTTTCATAGATTTAAAATATTATCCAAATCCAATAGAAAATGTTTTAAATATAGAAAGTAATTCAATAATTTCGAATTTGGAAATCTACGATTTAAACGGAAAATTACTTTCTAAAAAGAAATATTCAGATTCAAAAATAGCTGTTGATTTTAAATCCTTTTCGACAGGTGTTTATATGATTGTTTTGATAAAAGACGATAAGAAAGAAACTTTCAAAGTAATAAAAAAATAATGTATTTTGGGGAAAAGAAACATACAGTTTTAATAAAACCAAATTAGCAGATTTAATATAATGGCAGCAACCAAAAAACCAGCACCAAAAAAAACAACCGCAAGTAAACCAAAACCAGCTTCGAAGAAAACCAATCGCTCCTTTGGCGAAAAAGTAAAATGGTTTTTTATAAAAGCCTGTTTGTGGTTTTTTGGAGTTTCGATCGCATCTGTTGTGTTTTTTAAATATGTTCCGGTACCGTTTACGCCTTTAATGATAATTCGTGCAATCGAAAATAAAACGGCTGGGAAAGAAGTTTATTTCGATCACGACTGGGAACCAATCGACAAGATTTCGATGAATCTTCAAAAAGCAGTAATTGCAAGTGAAGACGGAACTTTTTTAACACATAATGGTTTCGATTTTAAAGCGCTGCAAAAAGCCTATAAAAGCAACGAACGCGGCCGCCGAATTCGTGGCGGAAGTACAATCTCGCAACAAACAGCCAAAAATGTTTTTTTATGGCAGGGAAAAAGTTATCTGCGAAAAGGATTAGAAGCCTATTTTACCGTTTTAATCGAAATTATTTGGGGCAAAGAACGCATTATGGAAGTTTACCTGAATAGTATCGAAATGGGCGATGGTGTTTACGGTGCATATGCTGCGACCGAACATTGGTACCGTTGTGACGCTTCGAGTTTAACGCCAATGCAAGCTGCGGGAATTGCTGCAATATTGCCAAACCCAAGAAAATTTAAAGCAACAGGATCTTCAAGTTATATTAACAGACGTAAGGAAAGAATTGTTCGTGAGATGCGTGCCGTTGGAAAAATAAATTATAATGCGAAGTAAAAAAGTTTTTTTTGCGTTCCTGATATTGTCATCGACGTTGATTTTTGGACAAGCAAAAACTAAAGAAATAGGTCTTATCACGGACAATGATTTATATACATCATCTAAAAATGATATGTATTATACCAATGGTTTGGAGTTTTTCTACCGCTTTTTGTCAAAGAATAATAACGAAAAAATCAATAAAAAAATCACGGAATTTCGCATAGGGCAATATATTTATAATCCGAGATTTATTAACAAAGAAGCAGTCTATGAAAATGATCGTCCGTTTACGGCTTATCTTTTTGCCGAAGCCGGACGAAGTTTTTTTTACCAAAGTGAGTCGGTTTTAAAAACTGATTTTCAAGTGGGTTTTATGGGACCAAATGCTCTTGGTAGAGAAACACAGGAAAGTTTTCATCATCTTATTGGTTACAAAAATGTTTATGGTTGGGAAAATCAGTTGCATAATGCTTTTGGTGTTCAGGCGCATGCATTATATTCAAAGAAATTGTTTCCGAATAAACACAATGATTTTGTAGATCTTCATTTTCAGTCAGAAGCTAATTTAGGGACTATTTTTACCGGAGTTTCTACAGGACTTTTAGCCCGAATTGGTTTTAAGAAATTATTGCCAATCTATGATTCGAATCTGCACGATGCTTCTGTAAGTTCAACACCACAATATAATATTAGAGAGTTTTATTTTTATGCTATTCCAAGTGTAAATTACCAATTTTATGACGCTACAATTCAGGGAAGTTTATTTGAACACACAAGTCCTCTAACTTTTGATATAGTTCCGTGGCGCTTTAATGCCGAATTTGGTTTGAAGTATCGTCATAATAATTGGAACTTATCATATTCTTTTATCTATCGAGGCCGAGAAGTGGAACCTAATGATATTACAAATACCAATACTGGTTATTTTTATGGTTCGATTAGATTGGGGTATTTGTTGAAGTGATTTTTTTTGAGGTTCTAAGATGCTGAGTTGCTAAGTTTTTGAGGTTTTAGCTCCTAAAAGCCCAAAGTTTTTATTTGTTGAATAATCTGTTTCGAATATTGTAAAAAAATAAAAAAGTATGAAACTCGTAGAATTGATTTCTTATTTTAGAAATAGTGGCTCTTATGAAAATTTTTGCTGCTCTGAGTCTTTAGATTTGAAGTCTGAGGTTGTGGAGATTTATATGGAAGCACCTCTGAGTTTAAATAATGAACTAATGTTTTTTGAAATTGAAAAAACAGATGGCAAATTTAAATATGTTTTTGGTAATACCGAATATTTTAATTTTGTAGATTTTTTCTTTTTTTTGGATTTTATTAAGGAATCAAATAATGACAATAATAAATTATTTAGTGATGCAGAAATTGCTGATCGATTATTATCATATGTTATTAATGATGCTTGAGTAATTAATATGAGTTTTAGAAAGTTCTTGTGAATATTCTCTTTTTTAAGATTTTTGCTTAAAAATGTAATACTTAACTTTTTGATAGTACAGAGTTTAATTATAGTTTCTTAATTTTAAGTAAAAATTTAAGCTATGGGAATTAATTGGTTTATAGTAGCGATTGTGGCAGTTCTAGTAATTATTCTAGTTGTACTGACAATCAGAAGAAATCAAAAAGAGAAAAAGAAATTAACAGATTTATTGAATAATGATTTCAAAAAAGCTGTTAAAGATAGAATAGATCCGGATGACTTGGCACATGAGAAATAAGAATCATTTAAATGAAAAAGTAAAACCCTTGTAAAACTAAATTTGCAAGGGTTTTATTGATTCAGAATAAAAAAATCCCAAATCCCACATCGATAAAGATTGGAATTTGGGATTTTTAATATTGGAATTTAAAAATTTATGGTTTCAAAATCAAAACAGATGGTGTGTTATTTAGCCACGTACTTTGAGATTCGATTAGTTTTTTCCAACTGTCAAGACTTATAATCATTAAGTTTTGACTTTCTAAAAATTCTTTTTTAATCGTTCGGTCATGCATAATCATGATGTGGTTTGGTGCAATTTGTTCGATCGAACGAATTGTTTCCTGAATATCACGAGTGCTTTTTACTTCGCCGCTTGCGTCCAGAACCGTAATTTGTGAACCATTATTATTGATTAATTTTTTAGCATATTCTATTAAAAAAGCATCTTCTTTACTGAAAATAGGCATAAAAACCTGATTGACTTCTTCTAAATCTTTATCAATAAAAATTCCGACAGGCATCTTGCTTTTTGCAATGATATGACGCGTTCTTTCGTCAAAAGGAGAGTTTTCGAATAAACCTTCTTTTCCCGTAAATTTATCAATCAAACGATCCGGATTTACGATTCGGGTTGTGAATCCCAGAATTTTCCCCAGTAAAGTTCCGTCAAAAATAGACTGACCTAAACCAACTAACAATAAATCGTATTCGCCTTGATTTGCAGTATCGATAATATCAGTATCAATATCATTTGTTACTTTAAAAACGCTTACCATATTCTGATTCAAACGTTCTGATTCTTCAATAACCGGAACCAGCATTTTTCGTTCGTGATCTTTGATGTCAAATGAGTGTATTTCGGTACTTAGAGAAAGGTGCATTGCAGTTACGATCGAATTATCTCCTTGTTTTTTGACCAAACTATTGGCAATATGAAGTAGTTTTTTCCCTTTTTCAGGCGTTGCAAAAGAAAGCAGAATCTTGTATTTGCTTTTGTTGCCAATTTCCTGCGGAATTGCGGTCATTTTATCTTTAAAAATAAATCCGATAAAATCCAGTGCCGGTCCTGTCATAAAAGTAGTTACTAAAGCCATAATTACCATCATGGTAAAAATTTCTGTAGATAGAACTCCTAAGTCATAACCAATGTTTAGAACCACCAATTCCATTAAACCTCTGGTGTTCATTAAAGCTCCAATGGCTAAACTGTCTTTCCAGCTTTGTCCGACAAATTTTGCTGCAAAGGCACTTCCAAAGAATTTTCCAACTACGGCAACAGCAATGATAACTCCGGTAACTTTCCATAAATAAGGATCATTAAGTAAACCTATTTGTGTACGTAAACCTGTAAATACAAAGAATAAAGGCAGTAAAACGATGATTGCAACGTCTTCGACTTTTTCGATAAATATATTTCTGAATTTGTTGTTTTCAGGCATAATTGCTCCGGCTAAGAAAGCACCAAATAAAGCGTGAATTCCGATTAATTCAGAAGCGTAAGCAGAAATTAAAAGTGTCATGAAAAATATTGCTACAACTGGTTTGTTCAAACTTTCTCGGGTTGAATTTAAATCTCCAACACGTTTTAGGAAAGGGCGAACTATTTTTAGCATTATGATAACATACAAAAGAGCCAAACCTATAACGTATAAAGCACTTGTAAATGAACCCGCTTTTACAATTGCAATTACAACTGCAAGAATACACCAAGCGGTAATATCATCGGCAGCGGCACAAGTAATGGCAATAGTTCCCAGTCTTGTTTTTTGTAATCCTCGTTCTTGTACAATTCTGGCAAGAACCGGAAAAGCTGTAATACTCATGGCGATTCCCATAAATAATCCGAAAGAAGCAAACTCAACTCCAACTGGAGCAAAAGTATGATAGATAAAATAAGCTAAAGTTAATCCTAGTGCAAAAGGAATTACGATACTGGCGTGACTAATTACTACAGCATCATGCGCTTTGTTTTTGAGTACTTTAAGATCTAATTCCATCCCAATCACAAACATGAAAAGTATCAAACCAATCTGACTTAAAAATTGAAGGTTTCCTAAAGATTCTTTTGGAAATAAAGCGTGTGAGAATTCAGGAAAATACATCCCAACCAATGATGGGCCTAAAACAATACCTGCAATCATTTCGCCAATTACAGATGGTTGTCCGATTTTTCTAAAAAACCATCCGAATAAACGTGCTACTAAAATAATAGTAACAATTTGAGCCAGTAAAATTGCTAAAGGATGTTGCAGGTTTTCAACCATAGAGTGAAGAAAATCATTCCAATGATTGTTTACGATTTTTTTTTGAACGATTCCGCGCCCCACTTCAAGTGCTGCACCTTTAGAAATTATCCAATATATTAAAGCAGTGAAACCGCCAATAACAGTAACGTAAAATAAAGAGTTTTTAATGTTATTCATAACTCGTTTTTTAGATTTTAATGCTGCAAATATCAGAACTGAGAATTAAGTGAAAAAGTAATTTTAAGTCTAATTTTTAATGTATGTAACAAGTCCGAAAAACTTTGTAATAAGTTATGTAATTTGGTAGTAAACAACTGTCAGGCTGAGCGAAGTCGAAGGCTTTATTTCGTAAAAAGGACTTCGACTTCGCTCAGTCTAACATCGATGTTTTCAAGATGCCACGTAAAAAGAATATTTTATATTTTTACCTTTTTTAAAAAGTCAGAACGGTATGTTTCGCTTAAAATTAGAGTGTTGTTTTTATCCTTTTTTTCTAAATGATGCAAAACAATTTCGTTATGACTGAAAAACTTAATCGCTTTTACGGCAACAATTTCTTTTTTGTTTATTCGGCAAAAATCGGCTTCAGGTAATTCGCTTAAAAGTGTATCAAATTTTACGTTTTTCAGGTTTAGAAAACTCCCGTCAGCCAAGAGAACTGTTTTGTCCCGACTATCACTAACGGCTGTTTTGATATATTGAATCTGATTAAAATACAATAGTGTTTTCCCTTTATCAGTGTTTAACTGAATGAATTTTTTGGATGCATCAGGTTTGTCAAAACGTTCAAAAGCTTTTGTGATTGCTTTTTGCAAACGTTCCAGTTTTACCGGTTTTGTAATGTAATCTACGGCATCAATATTAAAAGCATCGGCGGCATATTCTTTATAAGCGGTACAAAAAATAACTAATTTGTTGTCTAGCATTTCAGCCAGATGCAAACCGTCGATTCCCGGCATTTCGATGTCTGATATTAATAAATCAAAATCAAGATTGGGAATTTCGGTAAGGAGTTTTTCAGGATTATTAAATGTCTTTACGATTTCGACTTCCGGAATTTGTTCGCAAAGCATTTTCAGGTAAGTTAATCCCGGTAACTCATCGTCCAGCAGCAAGCATTTCAGTTTTGTATTCAAGTAAATCTATTTTTAGATGAGCAATATAAATGTCGTTTTCTACGAATTTATCGAGTTTAAAATTGTTCTTGTAAATGATGCGCAATCGGTGTTCTAAAGTCGCGTGACCAAAACCGCTGCGTTCTTTTTTTAATACTTTTTTATCCGAAATTTTATTTGAAACCGTCATTAAAAAAGTATTGTCTCTAAACTCAAAAACAACCGAAATAAATGCATCGGGACTTTGCAAATCAGCATGTTTAAAGGCATTTTCGATTAAATCAATAGAAATTAAAGGCGCCAATAAAGGTTGCTCGTATAATTTATCTTCCTTATTAATATTGGTTTTTATCTTTAATTCGAAAAGCGGACTGATTTTGATTTTGTTGATTTCGATTAAATTCAAGGCAAAATCAATTTCTTCTTTGGCGGTAACAAATTTCTTTTTGCTTTCGTATAAAATATAATCCAAAACATTGGCGAGTTTATCCAGAGCAAAATAAGTTTGATAAGCATGCGACTGAATCGAATTCAGGATATTCTTAAATAAATGCGGATTCAGTTTTGATTCTAAAGTTTCTAACTGCAAATCGTTTACTTTCATTTCGAGCGCATAGAAACTTTTTTCGGCATCGTCTTTTGCCTTTTTGAATTGCATCAATTGATAGATCAAAAAACAAATGATGAAAATTAGCAATAAAAGAATTGCCAGAAAAATAAAAGTTATGGTATTGTTTTCTTGCATTGTTATGTAAGGTTAAAAAGTTTTTTACCCGCTGATTTTACGGGTTACACGGATTTACACGGATTTTAATTATCTGCTTAAATTTGTTTTTTTTCGCCACAGATTATAATGATTAAAAAGATTTTTTTAAAGAATTTTAATTAAAAAATAATCTGTGTAAATCCGTTTAATCCGCAAAATCTGTGGGCTATCTTTTAATGACTGGAAACAAACTTCAACCCAATGATTGAAGCGATTAAAGTCGAAAGAAAAAATATTCTCCAGAAAGTGGCGGGTTCTTTAAAAATTAAAATTCCAACTAAAACAGTTCCAACGGCGCCAATTCCTGTCCAAACGGCATAAGCGGTGCCAATTGGTAAAACCTGAGTGGCTTTATACAATAGAAACATACTGATCGAAAGACAAACGAAAAAACCAATCATCCAATATGTTGATGTTATTCCTGTTGTTTCTTTGGCTTTGCCTAAACAAGATGCAAATCCAACTTCAAAAAGTCCTGCAATTATTAATAAAATCCAATTCATTTTCCTTTCATTTTTAAATTTAAGTACAAATATGAGAAAAGCTAACGTAGGATTGTATAAAACCTCTAATTTTTCCTAAAAATCAGAATATCAATTATGTTAACAAACAGTAAAAACGAACCGAATATTTATGATTCCGAGCACTTTTCACTACATTTGCATCCATTTTAAAGAATTTATGAAAAACGCCGTACAAGTTGGATTTTGGGAAAAATTAGCCAGGATCATACTTAAAAACAGAATTTCGATACTTGTTGGGGTCTCTGTCTTGACAATTTTCCTTGGATATCAATGGAAGAATCTTGCTATGACCTATACTGAAGCGAATTTGCTTCCTAAAAACCATATTGCAAATAAAGACTATCAAAAATTCCTTGACAAATTTGGCGAAGAAGGAAATCTTGTTGTAATTGGTTTTCAGGATCCTAAGTTTTTTACTCCAAAAAATTACGCAGCCTGGAATGAATTGATGACCGGTTTAAAGAAGTCTAAAGAAGTTGATTTGGTTGTTTCTTTAAATGATTTGAAAAAGCTGGAAAAAGATACGGTTAACGAAAAATTTGTTCTGACTCCGTTTATAGATGAGAAAAAAGCAGTTGATCCTGAATATTTAAAAAAGGTACAATACGATTTATTTCATAACCTGCCTTTTTACGAAGGATTGTTGTTTAATAAAGAAAGCGGAAGTATTCGTTCAGCAATTTATATTAATAAAGCTCTTGTAAATACAGCCGAAAGAAAAATATTTATTCTTGAAAATCTGGTTCCAAAAATTGATAAATTCGAAAAAACTACCGGAATCGATTTAAAAGTTTCGGGAATGCCGTACATCAGAACAATTAATGCTGATAATATGAAAGGTGAAATCGGGCTCTTTATTGGCGCGGCTTTGCTAACGGTTTCTTTGATTTTCTTTTTCTTTTTTCGTTCGTACAGAGCGACATTTATTTCGATTTGTATTTTAATTGTTGGTGTAATCTGGTCTTTTGGAACACTTGGATTATTTCATTATAAAATCACGATTTTAACGGCTATTATTCCGCCATTAATTATCGTAATCGGAATCACAAATTGTATATTCCTGATCAATAAATACCAGCAGGAAATTAAACTGCACAACAATCAGGCAAAGGCTTTGCAACGTGTTATTTGTAAAATTGGAGTTTCGACTTTAATGACGAATTTAACGACAGCAATAGGTTTTGCAACTTTTATGATTACAGGAAATGACCTGCTTTTTGAGTTTGGTTTAGTGACTTCAATCAACGTGATTTCGGTTTATTTATTGACACTTTTAATTGTGCCAATTGTGTACAGTTTTATGGAGGTTCCGGGTGAAAAACACTTATATCATTTGACTAAAACCTACATTTCGACTTTATTAGATTTTGTAGAAAATGTGGTAAAAAACAAACGAAAAGTAATTTATACGATTTACGGATTGTTGTTGGTTTTTAGTGTGATTGGACTTTCGCAAATAAAAGTTTCGGGAAGTTTGATTGGCGAAATGCCAAAAAGTGCTTCTTTCTATAAAGATATCCTGTTTTACGAAAAAGAGTTTAACGGTGTAATGCCACTCGAAATCATGATTGACACTAAACATAAAAAAGGTGTTATGAAGTTATCGACGATGCGCAAAATGGATGAACTGCAAGCTACAATCGATAGTTTGCCGGAACTTTCAAAACCGGTTTCTGTGGTAAATTTGGTTAAATATTCTAAACAGGCATTTTATAACGGCAATCCTGAATATTATCAATTACCAACATCTCAAGAGCAGACTTTTATTTTGTCGTATGCTAAAAATGCAACAAAAAACAGTAAAGATAATTTAATGAAATCTTATGTAGATTCGACTGGACAATATGCCAGAATCACTACTTTCATGAAAGATATTGGTACGCACGAAATGGCGAAAGTCGAGAAAAAATTACACAGTAAAATTGATGAGATTTTCCCTAAAGATCGTTATGAAGTTACCATTACCGGAAAAGCATTGGTTTTCCAGAAAGGAACTTCATATTTGGTTGATAATTTAATCGAATCGTTGATTTTTGCGATTTTAGTAATTGCAATTTTGATGCTGTATTTATTCAGATCATTCAAAATGGTATTTGCATCAGTAATTACGAATATTTTGCCGCTTTGTATTACGTCTGGATTGATGGGTTATTTCGGAATTCCGCTTAAACCATCAACTATTTTAGTGTTTAGTATTGCATTTGGTATCTCGGTTGATAATGCGATTCAGTTTATGGCAAAATACCGACTTGATTTATTACAGAATAACGGAAAGGTAAAAAGGTCAGTTTTCAGTGCTTTAAGAGAAACCGGAATCAGTACTTTCTATACTTCGGTAGTTTTAATTTTAGGTTTTGCTACTTTCACGCTTTCAAGTTTTAGCGGAACAATTGCACTTGGGGGATTAATCTCTTGTACATTAGCATTTGCGATGTTTGCAAATTTATTGGTTTTACCGGCTTTGGTTTTGACTTTCGAGAAGAAAAAAGCGAAGAAAGAGGATTTGGAGATCTTGGAGGATTAAGGTTTTTTTTGCCACGAATTCACGAATTAAATATATAATCTTTGTCAAAGTTTTAAACTTTGACAAAGATAGATTCTAAAAAAAACTCCACATAGTTTAGTCTTTGCGAGGAACGAAGCAATCTCATTTGCTAGATCAATTACTGCTTTTAGTCGTGCGGTTGCTTTGTTTCTCGCAATGACAAAAATGAGAATAACAGGTTCTTATGAAAACTAAAGCCCTAGCCCTGATAGCAGCGGTATCCTTTTTCTTACTTCTTTAGGAAGAAAAAGATATAGCGGAGAGCGGGAAATAGCTTCTAATTTTAATTATTATCGTTTATATTTGCAGTTATTACACAACAAATAATTTAATTTTCAATATTATATATAAAATGA
Source organism: uncultured Flavobacterium sp. (assembly GCF_963422545.1). Taxonomy (NCBI): domain Bacteria; kingdom Pseudomonadati; phylum Bacteroidota; class Flavobacteriia; order Flavobacteriales; family Flavobacteriaceae; genus Flavobacterium; species uncultured Flavobacterium sp. The sequence continues at coordinate 502 of NZ_OY730257.1, read as the reverse complement.
AACACACAAAAGTTAAAGACTTATTAAACAGTACGACGACGCTTCAGGAGGTTAATGCAAAAGGATGGGTGAGAACTTTTAGAAATAATCAGTTCATTGCGCTTAACGACGGTTCTACCATTAATAATATACAATGTGTTGTTGATTTTGAAAATACACCGGAAGAAACTTTAAAAAGAATTACTACGGGAGCTGCAGTTTCTGTATTTGGAACTTTGGTTGAAAGTAAAGGTGCTGGTCAGAAATATGAAATTCAGGTGAACAAACTTGAAATTTTAGGAGATTCTGATGCAGAGAAATTCCCAATGCAACCTAAAAAACACTCTTTAGAATTTTTACGTGAAAATGCACATTTACGTGTTCGTACAAATGCTTTTGGAGCAATTATGCGTGTGCGTTCGGTATTGTCTTATGCAGTTCATAAATACTTTCAGGATAAAGGCTTTGTATATGTAAATACGCCAATTATTACAGGATCTGACGCTGAAGGTGCTGGAGAAAT